>CALLOA010000007.1 GCA_938005265.1 uncultured Granulosicoccaceae bacterium | reverse complement strand
GCCTATATTAGGGCTACCAATGGTCGTGATGGGATTGGGATTCTTTTTTTTCGCAAACATTGCGTTTTATAAAGCCTGGCAAACGAATGATTATGCTCCCCAACAAGTTGTTGTTTCAGATCGGAAAATCGTTTCGGAACCTGACAGAGCCTACATCAAAGTTACCGCCAAAACAGAAGACGGCAAAAGCATCTCCATAAAACGTCATCCCCAGGAATTTTCCTTCAGCATAAACCTTGGAGTTCCGTCGTGGTCACAGGTATTTCGGGGGCGCGTCAATGAGGTCGGTGACTCAGTCACAGTTTATTCGTCTCCTGATCAAACTGAACACTATCTGTCTGTCGGCCCGGACTACAAGCTCTTCTTGATTCATTTGACAATTGGGATTGTGATAGTTGTGGTTGGGGTTCGGTGCTTGAGGTGAGTGTGCGTAGCGTTGAACACCAGTAAGCGTAGTTTGCATTTGCAATCGAATTTTCATTAAATCTTCGCATTTTTTTTAAAAATGTATACGGAGTCTGATGCCGTTTGGCGGGTTTCTAACCAGCCTTGTTGATTGAGTGTCACTGGATGAGGACATCTCTGTTGAAGGTCCCCTTGCTAACCACTTTGCATGGCATGGTCTAACTTGTGAACCAGCAATAGCTGAGGATTGGGGTGGTGGCAGGATATCGGCAATATCGTTAGTTAAAACGCATGATGAATTTCCCTTCAAGTGGGCCGGCAAATAGGAATGCGCATCGGTGCATCGGTTAGACCACTTGAACAAGCGACTCTATAAATTACGGCCTTCAGCGGCTAGCTTTTTATTTAGTATCTGCCGTACCTTTACACCGGCACTGTCAGCGCCTAATGTGATTTCCGGGTAGTCCATACCGCGCGGGTCACAGCTGATTTGTGACTGCATTTTTTCCAGCAGTGCTTTGTCTTCGTCAAAAGCTGCAATAATGCTTGCTTTGGTTTTTTTTGCCACCTCGTCTGGTATGTCCGGCACGTCGAATGCGGCGGCCCAGTAGTAGTGGGTTTTTCCTTCAACCGATGGTGTCACAATGTGGCAGCCGCGCATCAGAAAATCAGAACGTCTGCCTTCCTCGGGTGCTGGGTCGTGAACATTCCAGTCTGAAAAAGAAACTGCCAACGAAGGCATGCGGCCTTCCTGAACTCTTTCAACGGGTTTGTCTTCCGGTAAACCCATGCCAGCACAAAACAATGGTGACAGCGGTGCCGCAGCAAATGCCTGTTTGTATACCACGGTGTCGCCTTCGAGATAGGCTTCGGGTGGATTAACCCAATCATTTTGTTTAAATGTGTTTGCGTGCAGAAAAGCAATGTGTGTCAGGTCGAGGACGTTTTCACGAATCATTACCCAGTTAGCTTCGACTTCATAGTAGCCGGTAACCACTGACCATCCAGGGTCTGAGGTGTAGGACATATCAACCGGATCTTCGGTGATTGATTCTGGGTCACCCATCCATATCCATAGAAATGCTCCGGACTCGCGTACCGGATATGAACGCACACAAACATTTTGCGGCATGATTTTCTGAGTTGGTACTTTGCGGCACTGACCATCAGCACCAAACTCCATTCCATGGTAGGGACAAACGATGTTGTCATCTTTTACCACGCCTTCTGACAGTGGTGCCCAACGGTGCGGGCAGCGATCATCCAGAGCGACAGGCGTGCCGTCGGTAAGACGATAGAGCACTATCGGCGTATTGTGTAACCATTTTGCCAGTGGTTGGTCTGAAACTTCATCACCCTTGGCTGCAATCCACCACATGTTGCGGGGTGCGTTGTCCTGCAGCATTCCGTTTGGGATGCGCTGACCGCTGCGACCAGGGTTGGATTCATTATTCATCTTGTTCTCCACTGGATAATAATCGCGCGAAGCGTTCTGCCTCTTCCGGTTTCATCTGGTAGCTGTGGTCCGCGTCGGGGAAATTTCCACTACGCACATCTGCTGCGTACTCTGCAAATGCGGCAGTGGCAATTTCCGCGATATTGGCATAACGTTTGGCAAATTTCGGTTTGAAGGTGTCAAATGCGCCCAGTAAATCGTATCCGTTCAGAAGCTGACAGGTGCCAGCAGCACCTGCACCGATCGAAAAAGTAAAAATTGAAACGGCTTCATCTACAGCTTTACCGACTTCATTGGGCATCGCTTCAATCTCTAGGCCGATTGCACCTGCCTGCTCGATGGCCTTAGCATTTTCTACAATTTCAATGGCCTGTTCTGCAGTTCGGCCTTGCATCTTGAAGCCACCAAGCAAATGAACACGATGCGGCAACAGGCCGACATGGCTCATGACCGGGATGCCGGCATCTGCCACAGCTTTGATGATGTCGAAGGATTCTTTTCCACACTGTAGTTTGACTGCGTCGGCGCCGCTCTCTTTCATCAGACGCAGTGCATTGGTAACAGCGAGGTCCGGTGTTGCGTAAGAGCCGTATGGCATAGACACCAGGCAGAATGTGTCGGGAGCACCGCGCCGTACAGCGAGGCAATGATCTATCATGTGATCGACAGTCATGGCCAGCGTGTTGTCATGGCCGTGCAAAGTCATGCCAAGGCTGTCACCGACACCGATAATGTCAATACCGGCTCGTGCTGCCCATCCTGCGCTCAACACTTCTCCCACGGCTACCATTACAAGACGTTCGCCGGCGCGCTTCTTTTCGGCTAAATCGGGTATGGTCAGTCGTGGGCGATTGTCTGCCACGATAGCGATCTCCTGTCATATTGGTGTTAAATCTATTATTGTTCCAATTGGAACAATATGCCGATTATACTGTTTTTGCCGGGGCGCGTCAGCGCACGCGTTGCATCTTTCCGTGGGCACCCAACTATGACCAATAAATCTGCAGCGATTCACCAAACTGATCTTACAGAGATATTCGATACCATTGATTACCCGGATGCGTATCGCATCACTTATCTGGCAAATGCGATTGCGTTACCTGCTTATGAGGAGGTAAAGCGTGACTTCGGAATTATCCGTGCGGAATATATTATTTTGGTGTGTTTGATTCATTACCCGCAGCTGACTGCACAGGAGGTGGCGCGAATATCACGCCGACCGCGTAATACGATTTCGCGGGCAGTTAATCGCATGTTGTCCGAAGGGTATATTGTTCGAACACCTGACCCAGATGATGCCCGGCAGGCCTATCTGGCAATAACACCGGCTGGTAAAGTACTGGAATCAAAAATTGCAGTTTATTTGCAAAAACGGCAAGAGCTTGTATTGGATGGGCTGACTGCAAAGGAGCGGTACACACTCTCAACGCTGCTGCGCAAGGCGGCATTGCACGCAGCGTCGCTATATGATTAGTATTCTAACAAGCTCTTCAGTTTCGGGATTTGACTGAGGCAACGTTTAGTGTAGGTATAATTGCGCTATCTCAAGATTCTGTTGCTTGCAAGATTCTGTTGCTTGCAAGAATCTGTTGCTTGTGTATCTGCTTGCGTATGGATAGAGGATGAAGACTAATGTTGTAAATATGGTACAGGTTCTTGGTACACAAAATGTTCGTGTGCATGCGGGCTGGAGATATTAAGTGCCGACTTGGATGGGGGATTATCAAAGTTTGTTGCAACCAGGCAGAACCAGGGCATGGCTACAGTGGTGGCTTTTTATGGATTATGATAAAAGGTATTTCGGTGCAAGATGAAAGTGGTAATTTCTATTCATTTTCGCATTTGGAAGAACTGTGCTCTACGTATTGGATTGAATGGGCGAAGAAAAATTGAAAATATGATCCTTCTGTCCGATTCTGCATACTAAATAGCATGATTAGCTGAGCATGTTAATCCTTTATCTAGCCAATTCACGGGTAAACCCGAAATTACTATTTATTCCGCATCCATAAATGAAATCTGCACTTCTAGTAATTGATGTTCAACAAGGCTTATGCGTTGGTCCCGGTTCTGCCTATGATTGCCCCGGTACGATTGAAAGGATCAATAGGCTGACTCGGCATGCCAGGGAATGTGCAGTTCCCGTGATATTTATTCAACATGAATCAGATTCGGACTATCTGGAATATGGATCACCTGAATGGCAATTGGCTAATGGGCTTGTAGCTGATTCAACTGATTTATATGTGCGTAAAACAACACCTGATGCTTTTTTAGGTACAAAGCTCTTGGAAATTTTAGAAAGCAAGAATATTGGCCAATTGCTTGTCTGTGGTATGCATACTGAGTTTTGTGTGGATACGACTACCCGAAAAGCCTTGGCGCTGGGCTACCCTGTAACATTGGTTTCAGATGCTCATTCATCGGCAGGAAACAGTGAATTAACACCTCAGCAAGTCATTGCTCACCATAATTACACGCTCGCTAATATATCAAGCTTTGGTCCTGTCGTGACTACTACGCGGAGTTGTGAGGTAAATCTACGTACCTGACAAAGCATCCCTTCTGGTATTTTATCTGGGGTAATTTTTCTGTAATGAGTCTTGTCTTGTTGCAAGAGTTATCGTATGCGCTGCAACCGAAAGTCGTGCCGAGGACTAAATGATGAGTAAAACATTCGTTTGAGCGGATTTATCGACGTTTGATCTCCAACTTGCAAAAAATTTCTATAGCCAGTGTTTTGGTTGGGAATACGAAGAAGTGGATGGAGATTACTTGTTGTGTCAGTCCAATGAGCATTCTGCTGCTGGCCTCTACACCATGCCCGAGAACTTTCAAACTATGGGGATGCCGTCATTCTGGATGCCGTATATTCAAGTCGATAGTATAGCGAACGTGGTTCATGATGCCGCTCGGCATGGAGCAACGATAGAGATTGAGTCGCAATCAGCACCAGGGGGAGGAGTGATCGTACTAATTCGTGATCCCGCAGGTGCCGGATTTACCTGCTATGAGGGTGGTGGTTTGAGTAGCCGGTATGTGGGTGCTAATCCTTATTGTGTGGTATGGAACGAGCTGCACGTTTCAGATCTTGCCAAAGTCCAGTCCTTTTACACCCATGTATTTGGGTGGCAGATTAAAGAGACAAACGATATCGATCGGTATGAAATATTCGCATCTTCCGAAAGTACAAACCCGATTGCGGGCATACAGGTCTCAAGTAATGAATTCAAGGGAAGTAAGGAATATTGGGGTGTTTACTTTTCGGTGAGCAATCTCTACAACGCTGCTAAAAAAATCGAACAAAACCATGGGGAAATACTCGTTGAACAAGCGGTGGGTAAAAATCCAGCTTTGTTGGCTAATGACTCTCAGGGTGCAGCGTTCTATATTATGGAAGATAAACGTAATTCCCATACTGTTGGCGAAACGCATAATACGCAAACAATTAGATGGCGGGCAATTCTTGGCTTGGCCATGGTAGCAGTGGCTGTCGTAACCGAAGCGAACTGGATATGGGGAATTCTATTTCTTATTTGGGTCGTTCCAGATTTATGGCGTGGTTCTACACATTTTCTAGAGTATGTGGAACGACACAGAAACCCTGTGGTTTACTGGCTAATCATGGCTACATGGCTCAGTTTGACTATATATCTGTTGTTCGACTGGGTAATTGCTGCCTGACCGGATTTGGCGTCGAGTGAGTTATACAGCTTGTCTGAATCTGGCAGGTTGAAGGCATAAACGAAGTGTGAGGAATCGTGATTGCGAGAATTCGTGCCATTTTGATTAGAGCGTAGATGGCCTAGGTAAAATAGATACACGTTCACTAAATGCCGTAATGCACTCTGCAGCAGTGTTACGCCGTAGCACAACGGCAATTGCAGCTTTGTTATCTAACCGGAACAGAAAATATTGAAAAGTAATATTGCGATCATTTATCACTCTGAGTCAGGAACCACTGAGAAACTAGCTCGTTCTGTTGCTGATGGAATCGATGCTAATGATGGAACCATTGCAACTGTCTGCAGGATCCAGGGCAGGGATATTGTAGAGGGACGATTCGAGAATAAGGAAATCCTTGAGGTGGTATCCAGGTCGGTAGCAGTGATATTCGGAAGCCCAACTTATATGGGATGTGTATCAGCCCAGTTTAAAGCATTCGCTGACGCTTCTAGCGATCTTTGGACCGAAAGAAAATGGGCCGGGAAATTATCAGCTGGATTTACCATTGGTTCCAACATGAGTGGCGACCAACTGAACACAATTCAGTATTTGCAAATATTGGCAAGTCAGCATGGGATGTTATGGGTAAGCCTGGATATGCCGGGCGGTTATGACCCTCTTGGACGTAACAGGCTTGGAGCCCAAAGCGGGCTAATTGCTCATACCACTGACTCTAATATTGATTCAAAGGATCGTGAAACTGCAAAATACTTGGGTGAACGAGTTGCCAGATTAGCAATAGTACTAGGTAATGGTTAATAGAAAATGGCAAGCTCCTTATTGCGAATTAATGGCCACACATAGTAATCGGCCACTGGTACTCTGGCATACGGGTGGTAATGGATAAAAATGCGTAGCTTGCTGCTTCTGATTTTAATACTTCCAGGGCTTTGCTACGCCGTTGATAGTACGTGTTACGGAACCACTTCCAACGGATCTTTGAAACATGGAGTACAACTGCCGTGGAATGGTAAGAACTACACAAACTATAGCCGTGCTGCAATATTGGCAGGAAGGACTTATGTTCATTCTGAGGTCAAAAAAATTGTTACCATGGCCTATCATTCCTTGGAGTCATCGCATCCAGACAAGGTGTACAAATATGCGGAAACAGGGAAGAAAAATGGAGGCCTGTTTAAACCACATAAAACCCATCAAAACGGTCTTTCCGTGGACTTTATGACTCCGATGCTTAACAAAAAGGGTGAGTCTGTTCATTTACCAACAAATGCTTTAAATAGATTGGGCTATGATATCGAGCTTGATTCAAAGAATGAATATAACGGTCTTTCCGTCGATTATGAAGCAATGGCCGCTCATATAGCTGCACTTCATAGGCAAGCAAAAGCAAACGGTCACAATTTGTGGCGAGTAATTTTAGCTCCAGAGCTTCAGCCGTTTTTGTTTAAAACTGAATTCGGTGAGTACCTACGCGCAAACGTTCAATTTTCAAAAAAACGCTCATGGGTCCGTCATGATGAGCACTATCATGTTGACTTTAGAGTGCCCTGTGTGAAAAGTTAGCATCGGTTGTGTAAGCGTAACTCCATTTTGGTCTTTGAGTCGAATTCAATCCAGAAAACCTCGCCAAGGCAGTAGGTATCTCACTGTGGTGAGGTCAAATATTAGCCAGGAAGCTAAATGATGGGAAAATGTAATTGCGGATCTGTTGCTTTCGAAATTTCTGGAAATATTCCAGCGGTTTATCATTGCTACTGCACATTGTGCCAAAAGCAGGGAGGTGCAGCTTGTAGTGCCGGGACCATTGTGGAGTTTGATAGGTTTCGCTGGGTAACTGATCCGTCATGCATACGAAAATGGCAAAAGGAGTCAGGATTTAGTTCACATTTTTGTAGTGTATGCGGGTCGCCTGCCCCTAATATATTTCGCTCTAAATATGTTTGGATTCCAGCTGGATTGATTGCGGATATGGATTCTCAGGCTGTTGCAAATATTTGGCTCATGTCCAAGCCTGCCTGGGCTAACCCGGTGGAGCTTGAATGGAATCTGGATTCCGGTCCGGATAATCTGGAGGAGTTTGTTCTGTTTTTGAATTCAGGTAAACAGGCAAACTCTGGTTAATTGCAGCCAAAATTAAGGTAATAATTGACTAAAGAGCCTGTTGGCGCAATATGACGAGCCCTTCCGATCAGGGATTCTGATAAGGCCCTCCTGTGGCTCCTGTTTTCGCCGCCTGTGATGGCAGCGGCATGGCTGAAAAAATCATTTTTTCTACCAGTCTGTTTTTTCAAGGCGCGATCAATGGAAAAAAATACATTTACCGCAAATTCCTTGCATCTGAATTTGGCAATATGTTTAAAACGATTGCGCGATGGTTGACACGATATTCATAGACTTAGACGGTGTTCTTCGCCATTGGCATGGTAATGAGATAGAACATGCAGAATTGCTTGTGGGTGTTGATAAAGGCACATTATTCTCGGTTGCTTTCTCAGACGTGGTTTTGTTGCCTGCTATTGAAGGCCGTATCACCCACGAGATGTGGGTGAGCAATGTCACAGATGTATTAGCAAATAGGTACAGTAACATTGTCGCTTTTGAACTAATTTCAGGGTGGAACAGTGCCAGTTGGAAAATTGATACCGAACTACTGGAAGCCGTAAAAATTGCTGCACCGCATTGTAAATTGGTGCTTGTAACGAATGCGACCACTAAACTTCAATCTGATCTGCTGAGTGCAGGGTTGCAATCGGAATTCGACGTGATCGTAAACTCAGCAGTCATTGGGTCGGCAAAGCCCAATTTGGCCTTCTATCAAAGCGCGTTGGACATGGCTGGCACAACAGCCACAAAGTCATTATTCATAGATGATAGCCCAGAGAACGTAGAAGTAGCCGCTTCGTTAGGTATGGTTAGTATCAAGCATTTTAAGAACACTGAAACAATTGATTTTATCAGGCGAAAATGTGAAAGGTGAATATTTACAGCCCTGCGTAAGACCAATAGATTAAACTAAGCGGGAATATGAATATACAAAGACTATCTTCTTTTTCTATTGATGGCAAAGGGGGAAATCCGGCAGGGGTTTTGATTTCTGAATCGCATCCAAGTGAATCAGAGATGCGTTCAATAGCAGTAGAGGTAGGTTATTCCGAAACTGCGTTTGCAGCGTTTAATAATGATAGTTACCGGGTACGCTACTTCTCACCCGAATCAGAGGTACCATTTTGCGGGCATGCCACTATTGCTTTAGGTGCTGCACTTGCAAAAGAGCGAGGCCCGGGCGTGTATCCGCTGGTGTTAAATGAGGCAAATATAACTGTTGAGGGTTTTTGTGAAAATAGTATTTACTCTGCGGCACTCCAGTCACCCGAGACTACTTCGCAGAAATCTGATGATGGCCTGGTATTGGAGGCATTGAGTCTTTTTGGGTACTCAACCGAAGATCTGGAAGAATCGATACCAGCAGCACGTGCCAATGGTGGAGCGGAGCACCTGATTATTGGTTTAAATTCACGTTCAAAATTAAGTGCAATGCAATACGACATGGATAAGGGTCGTACCTTTATGCGCAAAGCTGGCGTTGTAACTGTTATGTTCGTTTACTGTGAGTCTGAAAAGAAATTTCATAGTAGAAATCCTTTTGCCTCCGGTGGTGTCTATGAAGACCCGGCCACTGGTGCCGCATCTGCTGCCTTTGCAGGTTATCTGAGGGATTTAAAATGGCCTCACTCGGGTGAAATAAGTATTTTGCAGGGGGAAGACATGGGGTCGCGCTCTTTGATTAATGCCCAATTTACACATGTACCTTGCTCATCAATAAGAATTTCGGGTTCTGTGAGATTTATTGACTAGTTGGCTGCTAACGACTGGATGAGTCAATCTCAATGGTCGATTATCGTGTTGCCAGGCGAAGGGTTCATGAAGGAATAATAATGAAAGTTCACTACTTAGAGATCGTTTCTCATGATGTTGATGCCGCGTGTAAAGCCTATGAATTAGCCAATTCCGTTAGCTTTGGCGAACCAGATGAAGTTCTTGGAGGTGCTAGAACCTGCATCTTATCAGATGGGTCTATTGTTGGAATAAGAGGGCCGCTACGAGAGACTGAGGAACCGGTGGTCCGTCCTTATTGGCTCGTAGAAGATATCGAACAGGCAGTTACAAGCATAGAAGCCGAGGGAGCAACAATAGCGCTGCCACCCATGGAAATTCCCGGCAAAGGGATATGTGCAATCTACATTATCGGCTCCAATGATCATGGACTCTGGCAACTTTGAGATTGCAAAATCTGAAGTTGGTCAGAGATAAATTTACTATTTGAATAGTTCGGAAAAAGTGTAAATTGTTTTTAACGATACGAGATCACTTATGCCAATTTCAGATATATTTTTTTGGAAGGTAGTAGGCCGGAAGGTGTGGTAGTAAGCGAAGATCCATATTCCACCGGGAAATGGTTCGAAGCAAAAAATATCAATAGAATTCCACTGGCAAGATTAGGGGAATTCTTGGGTGTATCTACCTATGACACTTTGATGAAGGGATTTGAACCGCCGCACCTTTCACCAGATTATCTACGCTCGTTAGAGTCAATACCGGAAGTGCTCCAGGACAAAATTCGCACTCTGACAGATTAAGAAATTGCCAAAGTCGTCGTGCCATGGGCAAAAATTGAAGAATTGGGTATTTTAACTTCAGAAGAGTCACTGCAGGTGTACTTAACTGATTTAGGCCAGTTTCTCAATCAGAGTTCCGGGTATGCATATCTTTATGGTAGTGTCTGAGCACATGGTAAAGGCCAACATAAAGCAAAGTGTAGAGCCGAAAAAAGTCTGTCTTTGTATATATATGAGGAAGTTTATGTCCTACGTCGATTGTTTTGTCGCCGCTGTGCCAACAGACAATAAAGAAAAGTACATTAAACACGCAGAAACGGCGGCAGAACTATTTAAAGAAAATGGCGCGCTTGAGATCGTGGAAAACTGGGGAGATGATATCCCGGAAGGTGAGGTAACGTCCTTGCCTATTGCTGTACAGGCTCAAGAAAATGAAACGGTTGTTTGCTCCTGGGTGGTCTGGCCTTCGAAAGAGGTGCGAGATGCGGGGTGGGGCGCAATGATGGAAGACCCCAGAATGTCTCCGGAAAACAACCCCATGCCATTTGATGGTAAGCGACTAATCTATGGCGGTTTTCACACAGTTCTTAAGGCCTGATTGTTGAAGTAAGCAGGACTCATCTAACCGGCTGCGCAACCTGTAACTCATCATTGTCCACTTTCTATTGTGGGCGCAAAAACCTCCAGTCCCGTCGTTTCAATTCTGCTAATTACTGCCAGTTATGAAGCGTCAACATATGTTGACGTTAGTCTTGCCGTCAACTATAGTTGACGTATGGCACATTCAAAACCACTTCCATCAGCCAAAGATCCGGAGCAAGCCCTTGCAGCTGTTGTAGCGCTGCGCAGAAAAGCTGATCAACTGGAGAGAAATGCTGTTATTGAGGCAATTTCACAGGGCTGGAGTTGGTCTGAAGTGGCGCAAGCCTTAGGTGTATCAAAACAGGCTGTACACAGGCGCTTTGGTGCAATCGCAAAGAAATCGAAGTAGGACAAATATGTTTAAGAGAATCCGGTTGCGTATTAGGGATATGAAAACCATCATCTTATTAGGCCAAGGGGCGGAAAAGTATGCCAACTTGTCCGGTGACGAAAAGGCGTGAGCCGAGCATTATGTTCTTGCAGCGCTGGATCTACCAGATGGAAGCGCAGTCAGAATCTTTGATGCTTTGGGTATCAGTGCTGAACAATACAGGCAATCTGTCGAGACTCAGTATACTGAAGCGCTAGAGTCAGTAGGGATCAAAATGAAAAGTACTCCGGCAGAGCCTATCTCTGAGCGCTCCAGGTTAATACAATTTCAGAACTCCGCATCGGATTTGATAAAATCCCTATATTCCTTAAAAAAATCAGACAAACACAAACCAATACTGGGCGCCCATGTTTTGTCTGCAGTACTTCAATTGAATAAGGGGGTTGCGGCAAGAGCGTTTAGAGGGCTTGGTATAGACCGTGAAAATTTAGCTAAAGCCGTAAGTGTTGAGCTCTGTTAGGATTGCCGGGAATACGTCTTAATTCAGTATGGCTTTCATCAAGTTGCCATTAGATTAGTTTTTTTGCCTTGCACGTTAAAAGGAAGTCGAATTTTATGCATCTTGTTTTTTCATTCTTCGGAGGATGAAGCCATGCTAATGGTGTGGGGGCGTCGTTCATCGTCCAATGTACAAGCCGTTATGTGGTGTATTGGGGAACTTGATATTCCGCACAAACGAATTGATGCAGGTTTCAAATACGGGGTCACTGATACGGACAACTACATTGCAATGAACCCTAATGGAACAGTTCCCACGATTCAGGATGGTGTTAATAAACCCTTGTGGGAATCTGGCGCTATACTTCGGTATCTGGCTGGTAAGTATGCGGATGATGAGTTTTGGCCAAACGATCCCGTCGCCCGGGCCAATGTTGATCAATGGAGTGAGTGGTCAAAGATAAATATTGCCATGATGTTCACTAGTCCAATTTTTTGGCATGTTGTACGTACGCCAATAGCAAAACGAGATCCGGAAATAATACGAAAGTCCATTGCAAAGCTCGAAAATTCGTTGCTGATAGCGGAGCATCAACTACAAAAAAATTCGTATATTGCCGGTACTAGTTTTACTTTGGCTGATATCCAGTTTGCTCATGTGTTGTACCGATACTATGATATCGCAATTGACCGAACTCCGTTAGAATCGGTGCGTGAGTACTATCATAGAATATCGATGCGACCTTCGTATTCTCAGCATGTGGCAATTTCATATGATGAGCTTGTTGATACTATGTAGTGTTCAGTTTTAGGTGCTAACTATTGAATGCAACAGGCTATGGAAGTAAAAATCAGCACCAATCCAGTATTGATCGGTACTGATTGCCTTTGAAAAAGATCTAGAAACGTAGCAGAGGACACGGTAGTAATAATAGATGCTTGGTTTATGTGCCTTTGACCTCTCTGTCATAGTAGGCGTGATAGACAGACTAAGTTATTTCTTTTTACTATTCTATTAAAAATTCTCTGTATACAGGTGTGGTTCCTTCGTTCGGGAACCATACGATACCGGCTAATCTGTCGATATGGTTTACCACTGAGAATTCCGCCAACAGTCGGCCATCCACCATTGAAGACTCAAACAGGCAGCTATCGTAGTTAATGTCAAAACCTTCCGGAGACAGAGTGTAGACGGAACAGAGTGTGACATCCGTGGTTAATCCCCGAGCTTCTTCAATATCCAATTCGAGCATGATCTTTCTGGAAGTTCGAAAATCGAATTCTCTACTTGATTGGATATTGCTGGTTTCCGTAGTCGGCACTTCGGCTAAAAAGCCCAGTTCTTCATTGGTGATGCCTACGTAAGGAGTTCCAGCAGCGGATGCACTTTGTAGCTGTGATTGCGCTGCTCCTATATCAGGCGTTGCACTGCCACCATTGTTGCCAACATTATCATCGCTGTCTTCGTAGGGTCTGCATCCTCCCACTGTCAGCAATGCTGCGATAGTCAATATTGTATATTTCTTCATTGTCCTTAATCCTGAAACAGCATTGATGTTATGGCGTTGTCTAACAGATACCAGTCCTGAAACTCCTGCCCATTAGATCTGGCGAATTGGGTAAATCGAGGATAGGCTGCAGATACGTCTACATACTCAAGTGGGTACTGCCACTCATCTCCAATTTCCAGTGCCCATGGCATGCCATTCTCTGTAAGAAAATAATGCCCGGACTCCGGATCGGATGTGTCCTGGCCAACTCCGGCAAACAATGACATATCAAAGGCTTCGGTTGGCCCGAAATTCTTCATGTGTATTTCGTAACTTCGTCCTGGTGGAGTGACGAAGTGTGCCCCGTGAAATTCTCCCGGTGCAGCGAACAGGAACGGATCAAACACACCCTGCAATTCGACTGCCTGCGCAACATTGAACGGAACTGATATTTTGAAGCTGAATTCCGGGTCTGAGCCGCATCCGGGTTCGGTTCTATAGTAGTTGCAGTAGTTACCAGGTCGAATCTCTTCGAACATATTTTCTGTGATAATCAGTATCGCTTCCTGGCGGTTTTTTTCCAATGGGCTTTGTCCTACGTTGCGATTGCTGATATTGAAGTGTATTTTGTTCTCATCCACTGCATCTCGCGGTACACCGGGCAGGCGTATGGCGAATCCGTTTTGGTAGTCAGCGCCCACCGCTGCAAGAATACCTTCAATGGTTATTTGAAAAATGGAGTTATCGGAGTTTCGGTATATCTGTGTTCGTAGTCGTGCAACCAGATCATTCATATCGTAGTCGCCAACAAAGGGCCAGTTATCCTCGTACGAGACAGTGCTCCAGCCCGTTTTCGATGGGTAGCTGGTAATCGTATATGGGTCGCTCAGGAGTGTAACCTGATAATCTTCTACCTCGCCATCAGGTGCACCCCCGGTGGCTGCAAGGCCCGTTACGCTGGAGAATCGAAATCTTGCCCAGGTATCACCTGCAACGACTCCATCCGGGATAGGGATATACACTGCTTGCTTTTTTGGTTCGAGCAATCGATCGACGACCAAGTGTTCGTTTGAGTCAAATGTTCCATTCTGATCCACATCAACCCAGACACTCAGATAACCACTTTCGCTTGCGCCAACCATGGCTATTGCATTCTTTCTCTCAACAAGACTTGTTACAAATTGCACGCCGTCTTCATCACCGGGCTTGTTTTCATTATCTGATAATGGGAACGCATAGGCTTCAGACTCGCCATCTACTTTTGCACCAAGGTGAATTTCCGGATTGTTCAACAGGCCGTGTCTTGCGCCATTGTCGGCAAGATAAGTCCCGTAGCTTGGTGGTGCATCACCGAAGTCTATGTTGGTGTTGGTCTGGTCCACCAAGGGTGCAGAAGCGCATCGAAATCCGTCGTTCGCAGAAGATGATGGTCCGGCTGCAAAGAGCTCAGCTTCATAAAGGCCGCTTGGGACTTTTATTCGAAAGATATTACCGTCACTATTTCTGCTTGCATAGAAAGTCCCTTCAGCATCAAAGTAGGCTGCACCGAATCCACCACTCACGCCCGTGGCTCCCAACAATCTACTGTCACCTGTCTGTGGGTCAATTTGCCGGAAAGCCCCGTCGCTTTCTAGAGCGTAAATGAGATTGTCGAGCGGGCTAAAAGCGAAGTCAGCGATTCTTAGTGAGAGGGTCTCTCCATCCACAATACGGCGCATTCGAAGGTAATCCTCTTCTGCCGGATTCAAACCGATTGAGTACAAACCGTAGTTCAGGCCGCGCCGATATACATAGTAGCGGCTACTTTGTGTCGAGACGTCACCTACAAAGAAGTTTGAGTCGGTACTATTGACACCTGTGAGTGGTTCAACAGTCCAGTCGTTGTGAATTCTTGCGGGTTCATTGTGCATATAACTCCAGCCATAGACATAATAATCCGCCATGTTGAAGCCCAGAGCATTGATTGAGCTAGTCACGAGCTCTTCTCCGGCATTACTGTTGCGCACGTTATGCCCGGCGGCGTTGACTATATAGTCGCCGGTAACCAGATTGAGCCCGTAAGTGGAAGGAGTCCAACTTTGTGTGAGATAAGCTTTGCTGCTGCATTCGCTGAATGCTGAATCTGCTACTGGTGTGTTGAACTCTTGCGATAACACCGAGCCCGAAGTTACAAACCCGATCGATAACAACGCCTGAAACCAACGACTTGCCCCTGCCGTTTGGGTTTTGGCCGAGTCGCCATCTATATGATATTTTGGGGGCATAGGCCCTATCTTCCTGAAAAACATCTTCCTTATAATTCCTTTTATTAGAGTTCATCACTAAAAGAGCAACCACTGTCAGTTTTGCTCCCGGAGTCAGTATTTGATCTGGAGCTATTCTTCAAGTGGAATTTAAACAGCTAAATCAAGGACTATGTTTCGGCGGTACGGAGGTGGATATTCAAAATAGATAAGCACTAATTGTCATAGTTTTGAGAGAGTCGCCATTTTCATGAGCCGCGTCCGTTGAAAAGGGTGCTTTGTTTGAGTTCCAGTGTGTTTTCGTCGATATAGGAAGTTAAAGAAGCCCTGCGGTCTCGGGGTGTACCCCTTGAATGTGATGTACTTCAACTGAATGAAGTGCGGGTAACTAGTTTCGAATGGAAAGTGTTCCAAAAGGAAAATACCTCATCTGGGTGCCGAGATACTGCCCTGCTGTTGGTGGTACGGAGTTTCACTCACGCCATTTGGCTTACGCTCTTGCACAAAATAATCAAGTCACTGTCGTTACCCACTCTGATAAGAACGCGGTATCAACACTGTCGATGACGGAGCAAGCTGCTACCACCGAAACTTGCATTGAATATGACGGTGTTGTTGAGACAGCTCGTATAGGTGCCGGATTGAACAATAGAAGGATACTTCAGTTCCTGGGCCGGCATTATTCAGACTGGACAGCCTTTCGTCCTGTTTATCAAGCGTGTTTCAACTACGCGATTAGATCGCAGGTTGAGCCATTTATTGGCAAGGCAGACGTTGTGCACTACATCTACAATGGATTGACTGATGCAGCCTGTTTGGCACGAGATCTAAGCAAGAAGCATCACGTTCCATTCGTTTTTACGCCTAACGTACTGGATACAAGCAGTGCAACCAGCCCATGGAGGTCAAGGCGATTTCGTAGTCTCTACCATAGCGCTGATCAGTTGATAGCGCTTACGACTTGTGAGGCTGAATGGTTAGAATCCTTGGGTGTTGCTGGCAGCAAGATCAATGTCATACCGTATGGGCCTATACTGTCTCAACGGCAACACTTGGCACACAATACTAATCTGAAGCCCTTGATTGATACCCCCTATGTATTGTTTGTTGGCAGGCTTCGAAAAGAAAAGGGTTACCTGTTATTAGTAGATGCGTTTTCCAAATTGCGTGAGAGATTCTCGACATTGAAACTCGTAATCGTAGCACCAGAGCTAACGGCTGAACTTGCCTCGATTCTGGACGAAGATTGCCGCTCAGGTGATGATCGAATTCGTTTTGTCGAAAATCCTGAACAGTCGGTAAAAACTTCAATAATCACTGGCGCAACGGCGATGTGCGTACCTTCACAGGTTGAAAGTCTCGGTGGGATGTATATTGAAGCCATGAGCTGTGCAGTGCCGGTTGTGGCCTTGGACTTGCCAGTAACCCGTTGTGTTGTCAGACATGAACAGGAAGGTTTATTGGTGCAGTCAAATCCGGTAGCAATAGCGAGCGCCATTGCATTCTTGTTGAATAACCCTGATTCAGCGCGCGAGATGGGTCTTCGCGGCAAAGCCAGAGCTGAAAACCATTTCTCGTGGCGCTGTGTCACTCAAAAGGTATCGGGTGTTTATCGCGACGCAATTTCCGCTGGTCGCAACAGTAGTTTAGTTAAGCGCAGTGGGAATCTGCGAAATAATTCTCCTGCCTAGTCTGGTTTCCAACTTATTTCGATCAGATCACAAATGACCGCTACCTCGGTCCTGCCAATGGCTTAACTCTTGTAAGAAACGGTGTTTGGTAAACCGTTTGCCATGACCTGGCTGCCATCTGACAGAGCACTCAACAGTGAAAACTGGCGCAACAATACTTGTTTTAATACTGCTGATTTTTATTGCAGGCTGTCATGCTTTGGACACATGGGATCATTCAGCAAAGCGCTATCAAAATGATGAAGAGTATTTCTACATCCCGGAAAAAAGGGCACGTATAGGAGCACTCAGTCACGCTTATCGCTGGAAGCATAATGAATTAGAAGGCGTCTGCCGGCAGGAAACCGAAAGACAGCAAAGCAGACATGATGATCAACAAAACCGTACCGGCTCTGTGTTTCAGCCCGCGCTTGTCGATGAAGTTCTGCTAACTGACAATGCTTCAGTTTTTTTTGATACGGACTCTGCGGAGCTGCGACCCTTGGCTCGCCAGATTCTTAATCAATTTGCAAGCCGTATAACCGCATACGAAGATGTGATCAATATACAACTTGAAGGTCACACGGATAGTCGTGCCAGCGACGAATACAACCAGGACCTGTCTCAACGAAGGAATGAATCCGTAAAAGACTATTTACGCAGCAACCTTAAAATATCACATGACATAGTCTTACTGCACTTTGGAGAGCAATCACCAGCCAGTCCGAACTCGACACCTGAAGGCATGCAGAGGAATCGTCGCGTGATAGCAACAGTGCGTGCAATGGGAGTCGTTGCCGACAATACAAACCCCTCCATTTGTTATCCTTTACCGGATTTTGTAGCTACCTCCAAAAATATCCCTTACTCAAGTGGGGCGAAGAATTCCGTTGCGGGTCAAGTTGTCCCTCCCAATGGGCTGCCATTGTCAGGTGGTGACCAGGTGAACGTAACAGTCTCGGCAGATGATACATTTGCAGGCGTGTATGAAGTAACAATGAATGGGGAGTTGGTTTTCCCACTCATTGGCGCTCTGAAGGTTAGTGGCAAGACACCAGCGCAGGTAGAAGCTTCTTTATCCAAAAAGTTAGTAGAAAATGAAATAGTGCAACCCTATGTGGCTAATGTCGACATGGCTGTCAAGCAATGGGCGCCTGTGGAAGTCTTTGTTCGAGGGGCAGTGTTCAATGAAGGTCGGGTTACCATCAATGTACGTAGCGCAGAATTCTCAGCCTTGAGCCAGCTTACCCGTTCCGGCGACTATAGTGGTGAGCGTTTGTTAAGTCGTGCCTTGCGTATGGCCGGAGGGCTACGCCCTGATGCCAATACGTCAGAAATAATATTGATGCGAGATGGCAACCGTAGTACATATAATTTTTCGGGTTTGTTTGACGGCAGAAAAGTTAATGATGTAGCTTTGATAAGTGGTGATGAAATCATAGTGCCGACAACAGGGCACTATCAGGGAAAACTGGTACGCCCCACATCGATTACTCCTGCTGACATGATTGTCTACATGTCGAATCCCACTGTGCCTATCCTGAATAATACCAGCGCAGCCATCGATGCCAATGGAACCAAGCTACCGTATGGTGTCAGATTTCTTCGAGCCCTGGTGTCTGCAAACTGCGTGGGAGGGGTGCAAAATACCAATGCAGGACGTCGTGGTGTGCTCATCAGTACAAATCCCTTGACGGGTACAACCGAAGTCATAGAAAGGTCAGTACAACAATTAGTCAGCAATCCGGATAGAGATGATATTAATCCTCATCTAATGCCCAACGATGGTGTGGCCTGTTATGATTCTTCTGTTTCAAACATCCGTGACGTAGCACGCACCTTGACTGAAGTACTTGCACCCTTCAAAGATATCCGGGAGTTATTCAAAATACCCTGATGTACTGAGTACAGATGGGTATGTGGTTTAGTTGCGGTTGCCTTAACTAAGTCCAATTGCCATTTTCTGCCTAGGCGGCACGCAGAGTGATGTTCTGTTCTTCAAAACTGCAGCAAATGAACGAATCCTGGATCTGCAAATAGGCACCGGTGTCAACACGATAAACGTGCTTACCATCGATAATAGAATCACGTATTGTCAGATTTTCGCCAATATAAGTATTACTCATAATTACCGAGTTGTGAATTTCAGTTCCGCGATCGACTACTACTTTGTCTCCAAGAACCACGTTACCGTGAAGTTTGCAACTTTTATGTACATCAACGAATCTACCAGCTACCACACCACCGTTAGCAGTGGTGAGGTTGGCTTGAACTGGAACTGAGGAAACGCGTCCCATCATCAAGTTACGTTGATGACGTCTTCCGTGGTGCCTGATATTTTTTAGCTCCCTACCGGCTGATAACATCGCAAGCTGATGGTATCGTTGTGGTGAATTTGCCAGTCGTGTTTTTCTGGCAACTGGTTTATCAACGTATTCAACGCCCATATAGTTTTCGGCATTGCCAATTCTGAGTCTGATGCCGCTGTTGATCTCCTGTAGGTGGCAATCTGTTGAGCCGTATTCGCCTAACAACTCGTTAATCATGTCAGGCAAGGAAAAATCGAAAAACCTGTTGCCGTCTATCAGAAGAGTGGTGTTATCGGCCGGGCTTGCTGGTTCTGAGTTTGCTTGATTTTCTGTACTATGCCTGTTTTCACTAAAGTCGGCTCCGGCCCCATTGGTCTTGATATGCAAATTCTCCAAGCCATAACGGGATCCGTTGCCGACTATTGACAGCAGCTCCTGAGACTTGGCTGCGCATAGTATTAGTACGCTCGAAGGGTTTAGCAAGGTAACTGAACCAAGTAAATGATCAATCAAGGGTGCACTGCCAACAGGTAAAAGTGCTGTTAATCGCTGTCGCGCCAATACTCCGTACTCATCGTAGAGTTTGTAGTTATCTGGTCTTAGATTAATAATGATGCGCATATTTATACCTGATTGTCCAAAAGCTAGTAGGCACCTTTGCCACTTAATACCGCCGGTATGGTTTTTAACAGTATCTTGAAGTCATACCAGGGATGAAACGAATCAACATAGTTCACATCGAGTTTTACCTGCCGTTTGAAGGAGACTTCTGATCTGCCTGATATCTGCCATAAACAAGTTAGACCCGGTTTGATTTCAAGCCTTCTACGATCTGCGGTACTGTACTGTTTGACCTCATCTGGCACAGGTGGCCGGGGACCTACCAAGGACATGTCGCCTTTCAATACGTTCCAAAGTTGAGGTAACTCGTCAATAGAATATTTTCGTAGATACTTTCCGATAGGTGTAATACGAGGATCATCTTTCATTTTGAAAAGAATACCTCCCTCCATTTCGTTTTCCTTTTGCAGGGCTGCCTTGCGTCGTTCTGCGTCAGAGTACATGGTTCGGAACTTATACATACCGAATTGTTGTCCGTTTTTACCTACCCGATGTTGCTTAAAAAGTGCTGGGCCATGGCTGGTATACTTCACAAACAACGCAACAGTAATATAAAGAGGAAGAAGTAACAGAATCATTGTGAAAGAGACGGCTATATCCAGAGCTCTCTTACAGCCGCTGAGTGTGCCAACATAAATTAAACGGCGAAAATACCGATTGTACTTTCTTATTAGCGCAGTTGCACTTGAGCGCTTGCCATCGTATATTTCGATCGATTTTCGGTTGCTATCCTGTTTGGATTGGCTGTAAACCCGGTATAGAAAAAGTGGATTGCCCAGAATGTATCGCTTCCACATTCTGCCTGGTTCCTGAATCAGCCTCCATATCCATTCAAGTCCGGAAGCTTGCATCCACTTTGGTGCTCTTGGGATCCTGTTTGAGTAAAAGTCAAACAACCCTCCCACACCGACTTGAATGGATGGATTCAATCTATCATGGTGCTGGTTAATCCAGCATTCCTGGAGCGGTGCTCCAAAGGCTACCAACAACACTCCAGCTCCAGATTTATTGATAGTATTGATAACTGATTCAGTTTCTTCATGCGAAAAATACCCATCTGCAGTACCCGCTATTATCAATGACTGATACTCAGCCGTTATATTTTGAGCCATTGCCTCTGCAATTCCAGGTTTTCCACCTAGCAGAAAAATTGATGTCCCATTCTGTTGACACATCTCACAAAGTGGTTTGAATAAGTCAGTCCCATTAATATTTTCTTTTAGTTCGACTGTCAGAATCTTTGCAGCTAGTTGTAAGCCGATACCGTCACCAAGAATACAATCCATCTGTTGTAATGTGTCTTTGTACGATTGATCGGAGACAGCTTTGTTAATACAGTCGGGATTTACAAATGCCACCTTTTGTTTCGACCCCGACTCTAGTGTCAGTTGGAAATTCCTCAGCACATCGTTAGTGCAGAGATTGTCAATCGGGATGCCGCAAATATCTACCTGTGCTTGCTTTCTAACGCTACATACCGGTGAAAGTGTGCGTGCTAGAATGTACTGAACAAGATAAGAAAATGTGAGTTTTACTGTAACAGAGACAGGCGTCGGGTAGTCTTGTTGTTCAACCAGCGTTTCGTTTGTTTTTCCTATTCCTGCGAAAACGCGTTCAGGCCATACGATTCCCGGTCTTGCTTTCATAAAGCCCAGTTTGGAATCAGGCAGCAGCCTGTCAATTTTCTTAATTGTCTGTTCCATACAGGCTGATTCAGGATGGTAGAAGTGTGGGCGATTGCCATGCCAATCGAAATTCGCACTTAATATCGAGAATATATTTGCCAATGATCGGCCGGGACAAGTTCCTGCAAAAGAGAGTTTGGATACCTTAATGCCATGACGACCCGCAAAGTAGTATTTATCAAACACCCTGCCGCTTTGTAGGTAGGCTATTAATCCGCGAATAACCAGTAGTGGCGTCAGAATTGCCACGAGCAGTAACGCGGAAATTCGATTAAAAAAATAGTTCGGAATACTAGAGTGGGTATACATCAATCAGTGCTCTTCCTTTTAACTGTCGACATGGGGTTTCCCCGGTGAAACGTTTGGAGTTCAATGTAGTCAGCTAACTGAACTACCCTGGTCTATAGCCGAAAGAGTTTCTTGTGGTCATTGCGATTAATGATCGTTGTACCAAATTCAATTTTTCTTTGCTGTTTCTTGAAAATCCTGTAGGTTCCACCACCAGTGAGCCATGCTCTTTGCCAAATTCTCCAGTTTTGTAGAGTTCTGATGGCTTGGCGATCATAGAGTTAATCAGATCTGGTTCTGTTTCCAGCTCGAGATAGTCAAGGATGCTCTCGACTACAGAAGTAGTATCTTTCTTCAGATTCTCGTAAGACACGCATATGTAGTCGTGAGGCATAATAGTTTGACCAGAAAATATGTTGTCAAGTGCTTTTTCGTATCGTTTATATAACTTAATTGCTCCAGGTAATGATGTGGGTGCCCAGCTGCTGCCCCAACCATTTCCGGCATTCATCATTGATTCAATGACATCCTCAGAGTTACGCGTCATAACGATCAAGCGTGCGTTGGGTATAACCCGCTTTATATCTCCAACGTGGAGCAAATGGTCAGGTGTTTTCTCCAGAAACCAGCTTCCTTTGTTATATTGCGGACTCTTTGAAAGGCAAAAATGCAGTTGTTGACGAATCATTTGGAAAAATTCTTCTTCAGTTAAATAGGCGGGTAATCCGATTCCCCCCCTACCATCTTTAAAATCTCTCATCAGTTGCCAGGATTTGAACTGTGTGTTGAAGAAATGGTTGAAAATGTGTGACTCTTGTGCTGTTCCAATATCTGAGTGTGCAGCAAGGACTCTTTGCAACCACGTCGTCCCACTACGGGGAGGACCCACAAGAAAAACCAACGATGGTTGTGAATTGCTGTTATCTGAGTAGTTCATTGTTTGGAGTAACCGTGTCGTCAAAGAATCGTTAAGGGTGACTGCGTTGCTACGACGTTGGGTGGCCGGCAAGTTTTATGCGAAGATTTTGAGTAAATCCAATTAGTGCAAACCCAATTGGCTCCATCTGTTTGCCAAGCTTTGCAGGGACAGCACGTTTGTAGAGTGCAGCGACAACAGTGAGAATTGTTCTTGTAGGTTCCTCGACTAGAATCCGGTGATCAATGCGAATAGCTTTAAGGCTCAAGCCCAATGCTTGATTACCATCAGCTGTTCTTAGTGTTTGACGAGCCAAATATCGATACTGGTAGGCACGAGCAAGACTTCCCCAGCGCTCTACTACGTGAGGAGCATAACCTTCTGTTTTTTTAATAACTGCCTCCCAGGATGCCAATTGCTTTTCAGTATTGGCAGATAAACTGGAAGGGTTCAATCGGTAGTAGGTTAAGGATTTCGACAAACCTTCAATTTTCCAATCAGTGGTGATTATTATCCTAATCCAGCACTCGATATCCTCGGATTGTCTGAACTTCTCATCAAAGTAAAATTCTTCCTCACCACCATGGATATTTGCTATATATGAGATCTCCTTGAAAACCTCATGGCGAACGACTGGCGCTGATCCATTTCCAATCGGATTTCTACACATCAGAGTTTTTGTGGTGATACCCTGTAATCGGGGCATTTGCTGCATCTGCAATTTTTCGCCGGATTCACTCACAAATGCTGAACGCGAAAAACTCACACCAATCTCTGGGTTTGAATTCAGGTGTGCTACATGTTGTTCGAGTTTTTCCGGGTGCCAAAAATCATCTGAATCGAGGAGGGCGACATATTGCCCGGCTGATTCACGAATGCCGGTATTCCGCGCACCGGCTAAACCTCTGTTTTCCTTGTGGTCGATTATTCTGATACGTGGATCAGTATAGGTTGCACAAATATCCCGGCTACCATCAGGCGACACATCGTTGACAATGAGTAACTCAAAATCTTCAAAACTTTGAGCAAGAACAGAATCTATTGCTTGCGCCACAAATTTTTCGACATTAAAAACAGGTAAAACCACACTAACTAACGGCACTATCAAACTCCTTTTCAGACGGACACTCTTTCTTGAAGAGAAAAAACCGGATAATCACCGGGACAATGAGAAAATTTACGACTACTACAGCGTTGGCTACGCCTTGCAATCCCCAGCCAGCACCAGCGAGTACACCGATAAGCAAAGCAATTAGTACTCTACAATTCCAGCCAAGATCTACTCCTGGTCGCCCCTTACTTCTTAGCAGCGAGCCCGATGACTCAAGTGCCGCGAGTGGTACTGCCGCAAAACACAGAGTTGTCAGGATAGGGAGTGCGCCATGCTCTACCCATTGCGTTCCGAATATCAATGGTACATACCAGAATGCCAGTTTTGCCTGTATAAGCGCGACTATGGTTGCAACTACCACTACCACTGTAAGAGCAAGAACAAAGCGCTTTTGCAGCTGTTCGGCTGATTCGCGAACGTTACATAGAAAAGGAAATAGTGCCTGATTAAATGCCCCTGTTAGCGCGCGAGTCAAGCCAAGCCCGGCGTTAACTGCAAAGTAATAGACGCCCATCATTTCAATGCCAAAAAGGGCGCCAACCAGCAACAGATCAATATTATTTTTAACTGTTTTTACGATCTCGCAGGCTATTACATTGCAACTAAAATTGATCAGACGAGCTCTTGTCACATCATCGCACTTTCCGACTTTGTATTTCGCAGGTAGTGGCGACACGCGCTTATGCACTAATATCCAAATGGGGATGACCATTACCTTTGGCAGAATGATAGACCAAACGCCGAAGCCTGATAATGCAAAGGCGACTGTCAGAACAAGATCGGATACGGCCTGACACACTTCAATTAAGGAAACAGCTCGAAAGCGACTGTTGCGTAGAGTAATTCCTGCGTTAACGGCAGCAAAAGGCAAGAGTAGGAAAGCCAGAGCCAGATAGCCGAGCACAAGTGGGATCAGCGCTTCACCGGTTGCCATGAATATGCCTGTAGCAACAATGCACTGTAGCAAAAACAGCGCGATGCCAACCAGCCAACTGATCCTGTGAGCTGCGATGCAGCTGGCAACTAAATCCTTTTGCGAACTTCTAACAACTGCCTGGGTTGTTGAAAATCTCGCTATCACTGATGAAATTTCGTACACAAAAAGGGCAAGCGCTGCCACGCCGAAATGTTCCGGTAATAGCAATCGTGCAACAACGAGTGTAGACAGAACACGGGCAACTTTTGCAACAACATGACCCGATAAGACCCATCCTGCGTTACTTAGCAATTCCCGCAATGGTCCAAGAACCGCAGCAATGGCTGACTGCGCTTGGGCAGCAGGGCTCCGCGCCGGGTGGTGTGCATCAAAAATTGTCAATTAAACCTTCCAATGGAACTCGACATGAGAGGTTTCGGCAATGGTCTAAGCCAGAAACGAAATTTAATGCACACTTTGGTGATGACTGGCTAAAGGTTTCGGATTTATGCGTAGAGCCTCTCAGAAAGAGCCTGCTAGTGTGCCGACAAAGCTATCTCGCCTGTTTACTCATGATGTCAGTGAGATTATTTACACAATAGGGTTAGAAGATATGAGCAATCGGGTAAATTTTAAGCAGAAGCTATCGGTGGCGCCATCTGGCGCGCACGTACTAACGGTAGTGATGGTTGGATCGCTGAATGCTTCAAAAGCAGATAGCTTCTATCAACAGCTGATCAGAGTCATTGAAAGTCAGCCACAGGTCATTCGACTGGATGTATCGAGAGTTGATCAAGTTGATGCCACAGGACTCAAAACGCTAACCATATTGAACAAAAAAGCGTTTTCTCTCCAGGTCGAGTTGATCCTGGTGAATCCTGCGAGGCCGTTACTGGCTTTTCTTGACATGACCCGGCTGACAGACATATTCAGGCTTGAGTGTCCAGCGGGGACTTGTGCCAACTAACTTATCTTTCTCTTGTACGATACATCCCGGTTTCCTAAACGATATTGGCACAGGAATTGAGGCGCTTAGCCCAGGCATTTCCACCATTAGTAGGCGCCAGCGTTTTACAAAAGATTGGCACTACAATGCCTGACCAGTGGTAAAGGTAAAACTGCCGCGAGGCAGGGTATGCCACACCATCGTATGCCAGTTCACATTGCCTTACTGCTGTGGGCAACAGAGGCAAATCGAGGATTGAATTTAACCGAAAATTGACTCCAGGATTATCATGGCAAGCTTTCTATGAAGCAAAACCAGAACCCGGATTTCGAACCCCCCGAAAGGTTCGAAACGGAGCTGCAACAACACAGGACAGACGTTGTTGAACCCTGGATAGGAAACAGGGAGGCTGCTAATACAGCGGCTGTCAACAAACCAACCAATGATGCTGAAACCCTCAGCCAACAGGATAAGTCTGGTCAGCTCAATCTAGATTCCGCGAAACCCAAGGCAGTGGGGCTGATATCAGTCATTGTCACGATTATGGGTTTGGCTTTGGTGTGGGCGCCTGCTTTGTTCTTTTACAAAAAAATGCCTCCAGAGTACATTTCGGCATGGACCATTCTTATACCAGGTAGCAACGTCGGAACCAGCATTGACCTTGAGAGTACTGGTCAGGCAAATACCTCAATTGCGTCACAATATTCTACGGCTGGAATCGATCCGAAAGTAAACTACAAAGCAATTGCGCTAAGTTTGCCTGTACGAAAGAAAGCAGCGGCGGTGCTTGACTTGCCAGTTGCAGAAATTGAAAAACCTAAGGTCAAACTGACACAACAGACTTCGTTGATGCAGGTTGTCTTCACCGAGGAAGATGCTGATGTGGTATCAGAACTTGCAAACGCATACTACGATGCTTTTATTGAGCAGCTTGAAGTGCTTCGAGACGAGATTCAGCAGATCAAACAGTCTGAAACTCTGAGCCAGGTCAACGAGCATAAACAAAATGTACAGCGAACTACACAAAATCTCGATATATTTCGCGCTGAAAACGGTTTTGTTTCGTCTGCCCAACACGATGCCCTGCAGACGGAATTACAGAATCTCTATGAACTTCGCAGCCGCTCGGAAATAGAAGAAGCCGCGACACGGGCAGAGCTTGATTCATTGCAGAATACGCTAAATTTGAAGCCACAAGCTGCGGCTAGAATTCTTGAGCTTCAACAAGATGCATTGTTCCAGGCACTGGTCGAGTCATACGCTAGCAGTTATGTCGCATGGTTAGATGAAATTTCTGTGTTGGGTCGAAAAAACCCTAAAGTGATAGCTCGAAAGGCTGAGTCTGACAGGCACAAAGACAAGCTTTGGGCTCGTGCGAGTGAGCTACTAAAGGGTAAAGGTACTCTGGATGAAATAGGCTTGCTGCCTGCTTTGAGTGAAACAAACGTCAGCATGTTCCAAGACTATATCGCCCTTGAGGCGAAAAGCCAGGGTTTAAGGCAACAGGTAGAGAAGATCAAAAAGGAACAAAGCCGTCGTGAACAAAACCTGAGTGATCTGACACTTCTCAGCTCACAGTTGGAGCACCTGGAGCGGGAACAGGAAGTCGCTACAACTATTTATGCATCGGCATTGGCTCGTGTTGACCTTGAAAATATTGATCGATTTTCAGTATATCCGATTACGCAATTGCTGACACCTGCTGAGAAACCCGAGGCACCTGAAAAGCTTAAAAAACTGCTCCTGATAGCGGCAGCCGTGATGGGCAGCTTATTGATTCTGTTGGCGGCATCCATTTATTGGACTCGATTTAAATGGCTCCCCGCAATACGGAAGAGCTAGTCGTCTGGTACGCCATTCTCGGTACCTACCCAGCTTACTTCACTGGTATGCTTTATGTGATGGCGCCGGTGGTTGGCTGGTGTCTGTTATTGCTTCTTGTGAAGCGCTCCTTCTTCTATTTTGCTGACTCCCGGAATTACTGCAGGCCAGATATTCACTGGGTGGTCTGGCTCTGGGTAGCTGGCATGTTATGCATGGAGTTGGCTTTGATCGTGGGGCAATTGAACCATCAATTCGGACTGGCACAAATAATAAAATCATCAATTGGCTGGGCAAAGGGTTGGGCACTACTGGCAGTTTTCATACTCGTTGGTTGCTTGCAAATAAGGGCGGTTTTGATCATAAGGGCCTGTGCACTGGTGTGTGTGCATACGCTCTTTCTGATTCCGGTGGTAGTCATTGCCTGGGTTATTGGATTCAGTGAGGTGCTTTTCATTTCACCTGCAAAAGTGATTGGAGGTCCCGGTCCAGAGTTTTTCGAAGTACGGCTCTATGAAATTGATCCCTCGTCGGGATTGCCTCGCTGGAGACTGTTTACACCGTGGGCTCCAGCTTTAGGAATGGTGGCCAACATCTACTTTATTGTGTGTCTGCAAGAAAAGAACGTTATTCTCAGAAACCTCGCATTGTTCGCATCCATATTGATGGTGTTGATGTCGTTTTCCCGATTAGGAATCATCGTTCTGTTTTTGACGAGTGCTGTGGTTATGTATTTGTCGTTGATGTCGCGACCGCTAATTTTATGGCTATCCGGGGTCGGCGCAATAATCGTTGGTATAGCAGCACCAGTACTTCTGGCAGCTGTTGATTTTGCTGTGGAAAAATTTCATGGCGCACGTGCTGGCTCGTCACGTGTGCGTTCAACTCTTGCTGAAATTTCAGTCGCTCGTTGGCGAGAGGAAGCACCTATTTGGGGCCATGGCGTAATGGAGAGAGGGCCTCATCTTGTGGAGTATATGATGATCGGTTCTCATCATACCTGGTTTGGTCTATTGTATGTAAAAGGAGTAGTTGGTTTTCTAGCCATGGCAGTTCCACTGATGCTAACTTTTTTGTGTCTGTGGTGGCGTTCTTTCCGTGAGAAAACAGCACGAATAGGTCTTGCAGTCGTATTGATCATGTTTGCTTATTCATTTGGTGAAAATCTGGAGATTCTTGCTTACCTTTTCTGGCCGGGTCTTGTGCTTATCGGTGTTGCGCTTCGTAGTGACGGGTGTGGTTCTAAAGAAACAGAACAAGCCCTCGTCGGTAGCTGACTGAATTTTTTAAAAAACCACTTCACATTTTCAAAATACGTAACAACCTTTCTTCTGTATGCGAGGTTGTGTCGCATTTTATTTAAGGTTGGCAGCCGTTAAAAACAGCTCGAGCTTCAATAGAAATTCGGCCCACCTGATATGGCTTGGTGGTACTAGTTAGTGCCACTCATGACTAGTTGGTACCATTCGTACTGTGAAGGTAAACTGGTTTCTATTATGGCAAGAAGGAATTTTCTATAGTGGACAACCTTTGCTCTGTATGAATATTTACCTATTAGTAATGACTGGGCTTGGAGCACTTTCGCTTCTGTTATCACTGGGCTATGCGAAACAGTTGTATAGCAATAGTACCGCCTACAATCGTAGGTGGAAGTTTTTGCACCATCTGATATTTCTATTCCTTGTCAGTTATGCAGTCGTAGCGTGGTCGCTCTACCATTTATCAGCGAATGAAACCCTGAAAATATCAATCAGCTTGTTACTATTGGCAGGTGGAGCGTTCGTTTGGATAGTGCTTAATCTCTGCCTGAAAAGTGTTAATGCTAGTGTTGAATTGCAGGAACGAGCTGTAGACATATCGCTGCATGAAACTTGTACATCACTTCCCAACTATCGAATGTTTCGAATGGATATGGAACAGAAGGTGAAAGATGTTGAGTCTCTGATAATCGTATCTATTCGCTTCCAGAAATACCATGAAATATGTGACGTACTGGGCTACGCACGTGGTGAAAATCTGCTCAAGGCAGTAGCGGAGCGGCTTGACACGATAAATATGGGGGTTCACGTTTTATATGATTTCGGTAGTTGCAACTACTGTGTAACGTTTGAAGACAAGGGAGCAGTGCATGACTTTGTAAATGAAGTATCGAACTCAATGATAAGTCCATTCAATGTTGACGGCTCCAGTATTCAGATGGAATGTAATATGGGAATTGCGACTTTCCCGGAACATGGAACGGTGACTGTGGAGCTTCTGTCACACGCAAACATGGCTGCTAACCAGGCGAGAGAGCGATCTATTTCTTATTTCCACTATCAACCATGGTTGGGTCGCGAGCTCGCTGATCGATTGGAAATTTCTGACCGATTGCGAAAGGCTATTGCTAATAATGAATTAAAACTACACTATCAACCAATCTTCAAAGGTCATGGTGATTCAATTATATCAGTAGAAGCATTGTTACGATGGCCTCAGAAAGATAACTCATACATTCCTCCAGAATATTTTGTAAGAGTCGCCGAACATGAAAGGATCATCCATATGGTGACTGAATGGGTTATTGGTGCTTCATTCAGACAGCTTTCCGATTGGCAGGAGCAAGGGATAGATATCTGTATGAACGTGAATCTTTCATCCCACGATTTAATGAACCCGAAACTTATTCAGATTCTTGAAACCTGCAGAGAGAAATACGGTCTACGAGCTGAAAAATTGGTTTTGGAACTCACAGAAAGCGCTGTTATGGAAGACATTGACAAGGCCAGTTATGTGATGGAGTGTTTGGAAAAACTTGGTTATTGCTTGGCGATTGATGATTTTGGAACTGGATATTCATCGCTTCATCGGCTAAAAACCTTGCCTATTAATCAGATCAAAATTGACCGAGAGTTTGTTAAGGAAATTGTGGGTAATGATAAGGACAGTTCTATCGTGTATGCTGCTGCATCGATTGCGAGAACCTTCAGATGTAGCGTGACTGCAGAAGGAGTAGATTCGAAACTAGCTGCTGATCAGCTTATCAAACTCGGTTGCGACTACTTGCAAGGGTTCTACCTGTCAAAACCGCTACCTCCTGAAGAAGTGTTCTCTCTTTTACAGGAAAATCAGAGAAAGGCCGACATTTCTACAAACGAGGCTGCCTAATGCTGGAGTATTCAAATCGGGCATGTACTCGGCTTGCATCATAGATAGAAGCAATACCATGTGGCCAAAGTGGCTACGTTTCGTTCAGACTTGTAGATGTGTTGAGGTCCGACTGTAACAAACTTGAGCGTGGCGCTAATGCTGAAAATCCAACTATCTCAATTCAGCCGAGATCAGGAAAAATCTGTCACAGATTTATTTACAAAAGTATTTGCTGAATCAGAAGGTGAAGCTGAGGGAGAGGCTATTGGAAGCCTTGTTAGTAAGCTTATAAATACAACAGCACAAGATCAACTATTCGGTTTTATTGCGCAATCTGACCGATCTGACGACAATAGGCTATTGGGTAGTATTTTTTTTAGTTCTCTATTTTTGTGCAAAAGCAGTTTACCTGCACACAGAACTGCATTTATTCTCTCACCTGTAGCTGTTGCAACCTTGGAACAAGGTAATGGGATCGGCCAGCAACTAATACACTTTGGAATAGAACACCTAAAAAGTCGTGGTGTTGGGTTGATATTTACCTATGGCGATCCAGGTTTCTATTCTAAAGTGGGTTTCAGTCCCATTAGCGAAAGTCTTGTAGAGGCTCCTCTGAACTTGAGCTATCCGCAGGGTTGGTTGGCTCAATCAGTGGATGGGCAGGACATAGAAGCCATTTCGGGCGCGACCCGTTGTGTTGCCGCTCTCAATGATCAAAAATACTGGTAATGCCTTGGGCAGCAGCATTGGAACCTTCCTGTCAATGCTGATTTCTGCCAGAAGTCATCAAAATGACGGAGCTCAGGGCTGTGCCTCTGGGTATGCTGCCAAAATCAGCTGCGGGTACCTGGAAAAGAGCAAGTAAATCCAACTGAATGTTTAATTCATCCGTGGCCTGCATTACTGTATCCATTGTATAGAAGCCTGTATTAAGAAGTTACCGAGGTGGATTGTGCACCTCCACGGCGCACTATAAAATGGATGTGAAAACAGATTTTATCTGCAAAGTAAAACTTACCCATGTGCCTGACTTGCACCTTTCTTGAGAAATTAGGATGCTGACAATTAAACGCCTGGACATTGATGAGGCTTATGCAATCATCGCCGCTGCTCGAGCTAAGGCCAACGAAATTGGTGAGCCTGTGTGTATTGCTGTGACTGATGAAAGTGGCAATCTGTTGGCTTTCGAGCGGATGAATGGCAGTAAAATCACCAGTATTAACCTGGCCATAGACAAGGCCTATACTGCAGCGGGCGTGCAAAAGGGCACCCAGCTGTTGGGTGAGGTGAGTCAGCCCGGTGCCCCTGCATACGGGCTTTCATCCACTTTAGGTGGTCGTATGGTGGTTATTGCCGGCGGGGTTCCAGTGCTGGTAGACGGGCAGGTCGTTGGCAGTATCGGTGTCAGTGGTGGTTCGCCAACGCAAGATCTTGAAGTCGCTGAGGCTGGCTTGCAAGGATTCGCTGAATCCAAAACATAAATTAAATACACGAGGATACGGAATTGGATAAACCAGTAATTGGATTCATCGGGCTTGGTCTTATGGGCAGCAATATGGCGGATTGTCTGCTGGACAACGGCTTCAAGTTAAATGTAATGGGGCGCAAAAAGGACGTTATTGCTGCCGCTACTGCACGGGGAGCGGTTGAGGTCAAGACGCCCAAAGAGCTTGCCGAGGCTAGCGATATCATAATGCTCTGTGTAACAACATCCGAAGTTGTAGAAAGCTTGATCTATGGCGATGATGGCATTCTGGCTGGTGCCAAAGACGGGGCTGTCGTCATTGACTATGGCACATCAATTCCAGCATCGACTCGAAAAATCGGTGCTGATCTCGCCGCGAAAGGTGTGGGTATGCTTGATGCGCCATTGGGTCGGACACCCGCGCATGCAAAAGATGGCCTACTGAACATTATGGCGGCAGGTGATAAAGAGATCTTTGAAAAAGTAAAACCGGTTCTTGATGTTCAAGGCGAGAACGTTTTCTACTTTGGTGATCTGGGGGCGGGGCATGTGGCCAAACTGATTAACAATTTTATGGGGATGACCACCGTTTGTGCAATGAGCCAGGCATTTGCTGTAGCAAAACGTGCAGGCCTGGACACTCAGCAACTATTTGACGTCATGTCTGCAGGCCCGTCCAATTCACCGTTTATGCAGTTTTGCAAAAATTACGCTGTGGATGATGTCAGTGATCTGGGTTTTACCATTGGCAATGCGAACAAAGACATCGCCTACTTTGTGCAAATGGCCGAAGACATGGGGACACGTACTCCGATCGCCGAAGGAACAGCTTCCAACCTTCAGGCGGCGTTGGATTCCGGGATGGGTGATAGCAATGTCCCTGAAATCTTCGACTATTTCTTGAAGTTGCAGAAATAAAATATTTTTCAAGCCAAATCTACTGATCACAAAAGATATGGGTAGAAATCAGCTCATGTTTGCAACGAAACTATCTCTCGTAATTTTGTTATTCGGTTTTATCTCCGGATGTAAAATCTATGACGCTGAAAAGTATGTATTTAAAAAAGGCCCTGCTGACCAGGAAGTGTCGATAGAAGAAACGCATTGGGGGGAGATGATATACAAAAAAGGAGAATACGAATTTTTCCCGCGGTTCTACACACTGGCTCGTTCGTATTCTTCTCCTAATTCTCGAATCATTATTTACTCGGCTAAGCAAACTTCGATCTATATCGAAAGTGTTGAAATAGTATCTTCAAGAGAAACTTATTCTGACCAGATTGTCTTTGAAAAACGTTTTCTCCTGGATAAGTTTAATGATGAAAAAAAACAAGCCTACACAAGTATTGAGTTATTTGATCATACCAATACCGATCTGCCAGATTATTGGAGTGAAGGTGATATTACGGTAACGCTAGTTTATTTTGACCACGCTGGAGAAGAAGACAGTATCATCTTCGCGTTTGAGCTATGGAAAGGGAAAGATATAGCGTGGCCCACTTAGACTTCCAAAATGCTCCGCGGGCGATTATTACACGCGAAGGTGGAAAGTACAGGTGGTGAGAATATTGACAGTACTAACAAAAAAACAGAGGCAAATAGATGCAAGCTCGATGTTTTTGTGGTGATGTTAGATTAGTCATAACAGGATCACCCGACTGGGTCTCCTACTGCCACTGCAAGAGTTGTAGAAAGGCAACCGGTGCGCCGGTGACAGCCCCAAACGACTCATCATGCCGAGATTAGAACAGTTGCTGCTGCATTGGAGATCACTTCGGTTAGCAGCGCAGTGACGACAAACAGCGTCGCGATCAGCAAGAGATTACTGCCGTTGCCTGCAACGCGCACCAGTTGATCGGCGATCAGTTGCGCCGTGCCTGTTTTTTCCATTGCTGTGCC
>CALLOA010000006.1 GCA_938005265.1 uncultured Granulosicoccaceae bacterium | reverse complement strand
GCCTACCTGCCCATCGACTACAGTTTTCCCGTCAGCCGTTTTCTGAAACAGATGAAACCGAGCTGTGCACTCGTCGTCGAAACCGAGATCTGGCCTTGTCTGTATGCTCATTGTGAAAAACAATCTGTACCGCTAGCCATCATCAATGGCAGGCTTTCAGAAAAAACCCGCCGCATCACCACAGGCCTGGCAGCCAAAACAATCGCACCTGCCCTGACATCGGCATTGGCTTCAGCCGACCTGATCCTGGCTCGTTCTGAAGCTGATGCTAACGGCTTTACGCAGCTACTTGAATTTGCCGAAGCACACAATCATCTGAACGCCAAACCCGATATTTACTGCGCTGGTAACCTTAAACACCTGCAACTAACACAAGCAAGCTCGGTTACCAACGCAACAGACATTGCAACAAAATTTCAAGGGCGAACCACCTGTTTACTGGCATCGACACATGATAATGAAGAAGATCAGCTGGTTCGCGAATGGCTGAAATTGCAACGCCGTGAGTTACTCATTGTGGTGCCTAGACACCCTGAACGAGGCGGGAAAATAGAAACAGGAATCAGAAACCTCGGCGCGCAATGCTGCCGACGTACCGTTGAGAAAACACCACCGGACACGACCCAAATCTACATTGCAGATACGCTTGGCGAATTAGAGCAATTTTACGGGAGCGCCGCTGTGACTTTCGTCGGTGGCTCTCTGGTTGCGGTTGGTGGACATAACATTCTTGAAGCTGCACAAGCTGGCTGCGCTATCGTCGTCGGTCCACAAATGTATAACTTCGAGGAAGAGTTGAGGCTGTTGCAACAAGCCAATGCAATCCTGCAAGCAGAAACTGCGCACGATGTTGTTGCTAAACTTGCCCAGCTGCTCGATGACGACAAAGAACGTATGGCGCAGGCACAACGTGCGAAAGTATTACTGCAATCCCGGTCTGAAGTCGCTGAAGCCGAGATACTTGACAACTACCTTCAACGGTTGCGAACGTTCCTAGCCGCGTAATCCTAGATACGACCGATTCAGACTGCTTGTGCGGTCCAATGCCATGCTAGCCCAAGTCTCGCACACTCTCACGGTACCCAAGCAACATCAACTCCCACATCTCGTCGCTGAAAGTCTGATTCACTTGAGTAGGCAAGGGTTTGATTTTTAGTAGGGAACGGCGCAGGCGGCGTAGCATGCGTTTTTCGTAAATAATGCGAAAAAGTGGCGCGCGTACACCGTTAATCTGGTAACTCTTGTCGAAATCGATAAGAACAAATGTACGGTTTTGCTGGACCAGAATATTGCTGGCGTTCAGATCGGCGTGGTAGATCTGTCGGCCTCCAAAGCGTCCTAAGAATGCACCGATGGCACGCCAGTCCAGCCCCTCAAATCCGTTATTTTGTATCACTTGCGAAAGACTACCCTGGTTTTCGACCACCTCGACAATCAGACTTGCCTTATAAGTCAGAGTGCCCTGCTCCACACAGCAGGCAAAGGGGTCCGGAACCGGCAAGCCCAACTGTGACATAGAAATCAATAATTCGAATTCGCTCCAGACTCGCGTCCGCTGCAGACCAGTCCAGAGATAGGCATTCGCACTGATGTGCCTCATCAAACCACCACGATGGTAGTTTTTCAGCAGTAAGCAACGGCGTGCCGCCGGAAAAATCACAGCGGTACCGCGCCCTTCTGTTACAGCTCGAGCGCCCTCTAGCGAGAGACAATAGACAGGATCAAAAAAGCGAGGATCGAAGGGTGTATCAGGGTTTACAAGTTGGTTTGTTGCTGCTTTGTTAGACGTGGTCGGTTCTTTTGTAGCAAAATTTTTAGCGAATTTGTTAGCGAATTTGTTAGTAAATCGATAATGAAATCGACCATCGCGAAAATAGCCCACAACGACCCCGCGGAAAGAGCAAGCGGTTAAAACGAGTGTTTAATTAACGCTCGTTACGGACTCGAGCTCACAACCGTATCCAGGCGATAGCGGGTTCCACAGTAGGGGCAACTGGCTTCGCCAGATTCTTCTACCGCTATAAATACCCGCGGATGCGAAGCCCAGAGGGGGCTATCCGATGTCGGACAATGCAATGGTAAGTCATCCTTCGTTACAGTTACTACGCTTTCGGAATTTTGGCTACTCATATCAGGTTGTCTCGTCTAATTCTTCTGTGTCTGCCTGTGTTGTCAGGCAAAGTCACCACATTATGTGCAAACCATTAAATGCAAACACTGGAATATCGTGCCCACTATGGCTAAAGCAAACCAAACTAGCAAATTAACTTGGAAAACTAGACTCTGGTGAGCCACTCTTCGTGTTTGCTGTTCTTGCCTGCGACCGTTTCAAAATAAAGAGATTGTAGTTTTTCAGTGACGGGGCCTCTGCTACCATTCCCGATAGTACGGTTGTCAAGTTCGCGAATGGGTGTGACTTCGGCAGCGGTACCGCTGAAAAAAGCTTCATCGCAAATATAAACCTCATCACGAGTGATACGTCGCTCTCGCAATTCAAATCCCAGTTCCTGCGCCATGGACATCACAGTGTTACGTGTAATGCCTTCAAGTGCCGAGGCCAGATCAGGTGTATATATGACCCCTTTACGAACCATGAAGAAGTTCTCACCACTACCTTCAGCAACATACCCTTCATTATCCAACAGTAACGCTTCATCGTAGCCGTCGGTTAGCGCTTCGCGTAAGGCCAGCATCGAATTGATGTACTGGCCATTCGCCTTGGCTCTGCACATCGCAATATTCACATGATGTCGAGTGAAAGATGAGGTTTTGATACGAATCCCGCGCTGCATATTCTCAGCCCCGAGGTACGCGCCCCACTCCCAGGCAGCAATCGACAAATGAACACTCAAGGAGTCTGCTCGCAAACCCATTCCTTCAGAACCATAAAAGGCCATCGGTCTGAGGTAGGCGGAACGCAGCTTATTGGCCCGCAGTACTTCAAGCTGCGCCTCGTTGACCGTCTGTTCGTCGTAGGGAATCTCCATACCCATAATCTTGGCTGAATCAAACAGGCGTCGGGTATGATCCTGCATTCGGAAAACCGCAGAGCCATCATCCGTTTCGTAAGCTCGTACACCTTCAAACACACCCATGCCATAGTGCAGCGTATGTGTCAGTACGTGTACCTGAGCCTCGCGCCATGGCACAAGTTCTCCATCCATCCAGATAAAACCGTCACGATCAGCAAAACTCATTTTCTTTCTCGTTAGTGTATTGCGGCAGTACGAATAGTCGATTCTTTGCCGGATTTTATTTTTACTTAATTTATTACTAATTTTACGTGGTTAGGCATGCAATTATTTTGCTAAAGCTGCCCGTGCCCGATCTATTACCAGGGTTTCACAGCATGAATGGCTTTTCTGCCCTGCTGGATCACCAGCCGATGTCAATATTCAGGCAACAAGTCAGACCAGGCCTTTTTGACCCAATTCCGGTATTTCTCAACTTCACCATCAATAGCTATTACCGCGCGACTTTCCTGCAGCGACATCTGGTGGATCCGGCTATGCCAATGCTGGCAGGCCTCGATAAGTCTCTCGACAACCTCGTGACTGAGCAGATCACATTCAGCTGCCTGCCTCAGTAGCCCTATATTATCTCTATTATCCAGCATTTGCGGATGTTCGCAGGCGGCAACCAGCACCAGATATTGAACCATAAATTCGATATCGACAAGGCCACCACGCCCATGCTTTACATCAAACAGATTTTCCCCCGTACCCACACTCTCCTGAGCCATACGAGCACGCATATCCGCCACTTCTGAAGCCGTGGATTCCTGTTCCCGTTCAGTGCCCAGAATGCGTGCGCGGATAAGATTAAATTCTTGCCTAAAAGCACTACTGCCAACAACCACACGTGCGCGAACCAGCGCTTGATGTTCCCAAAGCCACGCTTGTGTACTCTGGTAACTCTCAAAGCTTTGCAGGCTGCTGACCAGCATACCGGAGCGCCCGTTGGGGCGCAGCCGAGCATCGATTTTGTAAAGCACGCCTGCCGGTGTCAGCGTCGAGATGAAATGCACTATTTTTTGTGCACTGCGGGCAAAGTACTGAGCGTTACTCAATGAGCGCTCACCTTCGCTCTGCTGCTCATCATCTTCGCTGTCATGCAGGAATACAATATCCAGATCAGAGCCCAGCCCCATCTCGGAACTACCCAGCTTGCCGTAAGCTACTATCGCAAATTCCGCCCGCTGTTGGTTTTTAGCATCGTTAAACCCGGGCTTACCGTGCTGCGCGTACATTTGCGCCAGTACTACCTGGCTTGCGGCAGCCAATGCAGCATCGGCGATTAGTGTCAACTGCTGACCTACCGAGCGGATATCGTGCAGACCATACAGACCTGACACTGCAACCCGCATAGTGTTAGCTTGCTTGAACTGACGTAAAGTATCCATCTGCATACCGAGATCCTCATGCTGCAAACGCATCAGGCTGGATGCCGCCAAATCCTGAAGTTCAGCCGCTTTGGGTAATTCGCGCAAACTGCGCTCATCGAGTAACTCATCAATGACAATCGGGTGACGAGTGACAAATTCTGCGAGCCAGGAACTGCACGCAAACAAGCCTGAAAGAAGTTCCAGCGCGGCGGGGCGTTCGATCAGAATTTGCAGGTAACCACTGCGCCCCGCTATCGCGCGTGTCAGCTCAAGTAGCCGCAGCAAAGTAGCATCCTGGTCGCCTGCGATACCGACTAAAGCCGAGTCCTTAAGAGAACTCTCGGCATTTTTATGTTGTGTATTTCCAAAACGATTGTCTGGAGAAATGCAGTTAGCGGCGGCCGCTACCAACCGGGGCAGTAATTTTTCCGCGCGCTGACGTGCTACTTCTGTGAGGCTGGCATAAAAGCTCCCTTGCCGAAACTCATCAATTCTATAGGCCAATTCTTCAGATTGCTTGAACCCCTTTTCCTGCAACCAGCTTTGCAAATCATCCAACTGCAAAGATACTGGCCCGGCTTTTTCTTCACTAAGGCCAGAACCCACACCAGACTCTTGCTGCCCATCTGATTTGTCAAAGCTGAATAACTCGCTAAATAGACGGTTAACTGTCTTGCGATGGGCATTCAGCTCATTCTGCAACGAGTTAAAACTATCCAGCCGCATACCAAGTGCAATTCGATTACAACTTTCTGGCTTGTCAGGTAAACAATGCTCCTGCTCATCTCTCAACATCTGCAAACGATTTTCAAGGCGGCGTAGAAATTCGTAAGAAGACTTAAGTTGCCTGACATCCTGTTGTTCCATCAATTTGCTATCTTGCAATTGATCCAGCACCTTGAGAATTTCACGCTGCTGCAGTTCAGGCTCCCTTCCACCACGCAACAACTGGAAAGCCTGTCCGATAAATTCGATTTCACGGATACCGCCCATACCCGTCTTGATATTCAGCGCTTCTCCTTTTTTTTCCAATTCGCTGGCTATTGCAAGTTTTAGCTCGCGCAAGGATTCAAACACCGTGTAATCAAGATATCGCCGATACACAAAGGGCCGCAGCAATTCAAGCAACTCGGATTGCCTTGATTTGCATCCCGTCAGCGGGCGCGCCTTGATCATGGCATAACGTTCCCACTCACGCCCCTGCAACAGGTAGTAATTTTCAAGCCCCAGAAAATTGATTGCCAGGGGGCCGCTACTGCCAAAAGGACGCAAGCGCAAATCGACCCTGAAAACAAAACCGTCTACCGTAACTTTGCCAAGCAGCTTCACAATAGCCTGGGCCTGCTTATGAAAAAATTCTTCATTGCTGATCTGTTTTACCCGCAAGCCGGATGAAACACAGGAGTTACTGTCAGGCAAACAGGTTTCACCAGCTTCCGGGAACACGAGAATAAGATCGATATCTGAAGAAAAATTCAGTTCTCGCCCACCAAGCTTGCCCATACCCAGAACAATAACTCGTTGTTCTTCACCTTGTTCGTTGACAGGTACGCCAAAGCGCCGTTGCAAATTCAGGTAGGAAAATTGTTCGGCCACAGATACGGCAGCATCTGCAAGCGCACTCAAGCATTCCAATGTAGACGCCGTATCGCCAAAGCCAATCAAGTCCCGCCAAAGTATCCGCAGCATTTCAAAACGACGCCAGCGTCGCAACGCTTGCATAAAGGTGTCTTCATCCAGTGGATCATGTTCAGTGGCTACTGCTGTCACCGACAGTAACAACGCTTGGGCCGAAGAATGATAATGATCGCCAGCTCGGTCAGCTTTCAGGTCAGATAACAATAATTCCTGCAGTAGCAGGGGTTCGATCGTGATGGATTCACGCAGAAAATCGCTACAACATTGCAGGTAAACCAGCTGTGCGCCAACGTCATCCGGCGCATCAAAATCGATTTGCACGTGTTCCAGCAACGTCTCTGCATTAGTCACAGCAACCGGATAGAGCTCTCCGGCCAGCGACCTGGCCAGTTCAAGCAGTTCGGGCACGGTGCCTGTCACCCCTGAATTGAGGGATTCGCTGACACCGCTTGTACTGTCACCGGCTGGAATTTTGATAGTGGACTTCTTTTTTTTTGGCTTACTGTCAGCACCAGCTACGTTGCGTGAGCCCGCAGACCGGCGTGTCGGCTTCGCCGCTGGTTTTTTTTTAACCATAGATTTTAGCCACCACAATCCACGCGCAAGGCACTGTCCTGCAGACTATGATACGACAGCTTGGCAATTTCGGGGGGATGTACACAGACCTGAGCAAATGCCTTGTATAATAAGGCTTACTCGAGCTCATAACATGAAATTTTCTCTACCAGAAATACACGGGGCTGATGACAGCACCACCCAGCAGGATACACTGCTGGCGCTGGACCGTGTCTGCGTCACTCTTGACCAGACCCCCGTAGTGGAGCAGGTATCCCTGCAGATTGAACAAGGAGAGATTGGTTGCCTTGTCGGGCCAAGTGGTTGCGGTAAAACAACCTTGCTGCGCACCATTGCCGGCTTTGAACAACCCGCGGCAGGCTCGATTGCAGTTAGGGGGCAGGAAATAGCCTGCAGTCACTTCAGTGAGTCTCCCGAATCGCGGCGAATCGGCATGGTATTCCAGGACCTGGCGCTTTTCCCTCACCTGACAGTGGCACAGAACATCGCTTTCGGCATGGGTAAAGCGCCGTCGAAAGAGAAATCCCAACGTGTTGAAGAGTTACTGGATTTGGTGGGCATGCAGGATTACGCCAAAAGCTACCCACATCAATTATCAGGCGGACAGCAGCAACGGGTGGCGCTAATCCGGGCGATGGCACCGCGACCCAATCTGCTGCTGCTGGATGAACCATTCTCCAGCCAGGACACCGAACTGCGCGTCAAGCTGGCACATGAAGTTCGCGACCTGTTAAAACGCGATGGCATTACCGCCATTTTGGTTACCCACGACCAGCACGAAGCCTTTGCAATTGCTGACCGCATCGGTGTAATGTCGGACGGTCGGTTGTTGCAATGGGATAGCGCCTGGGATCTCTATCACCGGCCGGCTGAACGCTTCGTGGCAAATTTTATTGGCGAGGGCGTATTTATCTGTGGTAACACCATGCACGAAAACCAGATTCAAACAGAATTAGGCATTATCAGTGGTGAACTGTCACGCCATTACAAAGCGGGCACACAGATTGATTTGCTGGTACGGCCGGACGACATAGTGCACGATGAAAACAGCCCCAACAAGGGTACAGTCATAGCCAAGGACTTTCGTGGTGCTGATCACTTGTACACTCTGCGCATGCCGGGAAGCACACGCGTGCTATGTCTGGTACCAAGTCATTTCAATCACGAAGTTGGCGAAAATATCGGGGTGAAGCTAAGGCTGGACCACATGGTGATATTTGAACGGTAATCCGCTTGAACGGTTATTAGGTTGAATAAGTAATCCGGCTATTTCCCGGATTCCAGAGCTTTCAGCACACGTTTCCTGAAAACCGTAATCTCTTTCTCATTCTGCTTGTCGCCATTGTCTGCGGCGCTGGCAAGACCCTTGTCAAAAGCCTCAAGTGCCAACTGCAATTGTTCAGCATCGGCGTGTACACGCCCAAGTATCTTCCAGGCTACAGAATAGTCAGGCTTCTGCTGTACTGCGCTACTAAGATGCTCGCTTGCGCGTGCCAACTCACCAGCCTTCCAGTAAGCGGTGCCCAGAGTTAAACGTAACATTGGATTGTCCATACCTTTAGTCAGCATGGCTTCAAATTTTTCTATTGTTTCATCACTCATGGTCACACCTGTCCACACGTTGGACGCAAAAGCCGCGGGCGGCGAATCATTTGTTCCAGAATGCCGGAGTAAAAATGACAAGCAAGGTAAAAATTTCAAGTCGTCCAAACAACATGGCAATGCTCAATACGACCAAAGGGAAATCTCCCAGCGATGCATAGTTGGCACCCACTTCACCAAGACCCGGCCCTAAATTGTTCAGACAGGCAACAACCGCGGAAAAAGCACTTTCCTGATCTAATCCAGTTGCCATCAGCAACAGCAACATGATGGTCAACAGCGCTACATAGGCTGCAAAAAAGCCCCAAACCACATCAATATGTTGGTTGGTCATTGTGTTCTGACCTACCTTGACCAAGAGCTTGGCATTCGGGTGCAACATACGCACAAGTTCCCGATAGCCCTGCTTAAACAAAAGCAGCACTCGAATCACTTTCATGCCCCCACCTGTAGAACCGGCGCAGCCACCTGCAAAACTGGCAAATAATAGAAGCACCGGCAAAAAGCCCGGCCAGTAAAAATACTCGGCCGTCGTAAAGCCTGTTGTAGTTCCAATGGATACCACATGAAACAATCCGTCGAAAAATGAATCAGTTGCCGAGCTGGTACCGGTTGCAGCCAGATAGGTTGCAGCAACAAAGGTTAATGTAGCCAGCAACACTATGTAGGTTTTAAATTCTGCATCACGCACATAATTACCAAGACTACGTGTGCGTAAAGCCAGAAAATGCAGTGCATAGTTAACACCGGACACCAACATGAACACTACAGCCACCATTTCAATCGTGCGGCTGTTGAAATGACCGATACTGGCATCATGAGTTGAAAATCCACCAATGGCGACGGTTGAAAAACTATGCCCGATAGCATCAAAAGCCGACATACCTGCAAAATAATAGGCAATAGCGCAACAGGCTGTTAAACCGACATAGATAAACCACAGTGCCTTCGCAGTACTGGCAATTCTTGGTGTCAATTTTTCCTTGGTAGGCCCCGGGCTTTCTGCGCGGTAAAGAGCCATACCCCCGATACCAAGCATCGGCAGTATGGCAATAGCCAGCACGATGATTCCCATACCGCCCAGCCATTGCATCTGCTGGCGGTAAAACAATATGGCATGCGGTTGCGCATCAAGGTTGGTGATGACGGTAGCGCCGGTTGTCGTAAGGCCAGACATGGATTCAAATATCGCAGCCGCCAAGCCCAGATCCAATGGCCGGAAAAACAGAAAAGGCAAGCTACCGTAAGCACCCAATACAGCCCAGAAAGCAACGACTACGACGAAACTGTCTCGCAAGCGCAATGGTGAACGCTCGTTTCTGCTGGGCCAGAACAGCAACCCACCGGTTGCCAAAGTCAACACGAATGCACCGAAGAACGGAATTACCGCGCCATCACCATAGATCAGACCTATGATCAGTGGCACCAGCATGGTCGTGCTGAACAATGCCAGCAATATTCCCAGTATTCTTTGTATGACGCGACGCTGCATGCGGCTTAATCTTTCGACCTGTGAGGCTTTATCCGAGAGCTAGAATTCAGTAGCGCTGACTTGAAACAGGCTGCCTACCCGTTCGATCTGATCTTTCTGTAAAACCAGTACGATGACATGGTCGTCAGCTTCTACCACCAGATCATGGTGCGGCATCATGACTCCCTCACCCCTGACCACGGCACCTATCGTGGCGCCTTCCGGCAGATCAAGCTCATCAATACGTTTACCCACCACATTTTCACCATGAGCAATTACTTCCAGAGCCTCAGCCCGTCCCTTACGCAGAGAGTGTACAGCGACAACGTCGGCACCCCGAATATAAGTGAGCAATGCACCAATCGTGATCAACTGCGGCGAAATGGCGACATCGATGATGTCGCGCTCAACCAGGTTTACATACTCCTTGCGGTTGATCAGCGACATTACCTTATGGGCACCCATGCTTTTAGCCAGCATTGCCGACAGAATGTTTGCTTCATCATCGTTCGTCAGTGCACAGAACACATCCATATCCTGAATACTTTCTTCCGCCAGCATATCGTGATTGGCCGCATCTCCCTGCAACACCATACTGCTATCGAGGTTGGCCGCGAGGAATTCCGCCCGAGCCGGATTACGTTCGATGATTTTAACCTTGTAGCTGGATTCAAGTCGTTTTGCCAGCGAATAGCCAATGTTGCCACCCCCGGCAATCATTACATAACGGCACTGCTTGTCTTCGTAGTGAAACTGCCCCAGAACTTTGGAAGTGTGGTTACGTTGACTGAGGAAGAAAACAATATCGTCAGCCTTGATGGTCGTTGCCCCCTCGGGAATGAGTGGTTCATCCTGACGATAAATCGCAACGACGCGCGTCATCTCTGCGTCTTCAAGCAGAACCGGTAGTTCAGCTAATAGCTTGCCGTCCATCGCAGCACCTTCGTCAACCCGCACACCAACCATACGCACGATGCCATTGGCAAAATCCACCACCTGCATGGCACCAGGGTGCTCAATGATCCGCTGAATCCGATCCGTCACCAGCACTTCCGGACTGATAACAACCTGAATCGGCATATTCTTGTTCAGGAACAGATCTTTTTCCTTGATGTACTCCTGTGATCTGATTCTCGCCACACGCCCGGATCCTTTCAGGATCGAATAGACGATTTGCATCGCCACCATATTGGTTTCATCAGAATCAGTCGCGGCGATTGTGAAATCAGCTTCATCCGCCCCGGCTTCTCGCAAAACGTCGGGGTACGACGCCGGGCCCAATATAGTCCGGATGTCCATGCGATCGTTCAGCTCACGCAGCACAACGCTATCCTTGTCAACCACTGTGACATCGTGATTTTCAGCAGCAAGAATTTCTGCAACAGTGCCACCCACTTGCCCTGCTCCCAGAATAATAATCTTCTGTCGCTGGGCACTGAGCTTTTTCTTACTCAAATTATGCTTGAGCTTGTCGGCTATGTTCATTAGGGATGCACAACTCTGACGTTGCCTGAATAAGTATTGAACTTACAATTGAAAGCTCGCTAGAGCATGGCAGCAAATAGGGAAATTGTCCGGGTGCTATTCACGAACTTTATCGAGGTCGATATCGAGGCTTCGTAATTTTCGGTAAAGATGGGTTCGCTCCATGCCGACGTGCTTCGCCAGCTCACCAATATTGCCGCTACTATTTTGCAGGCACCTTAGCAGGTATTGCCGCTCAAATTGCGCTCGCGCTTCGCGCAGTGGCAGATCATGCCTGAGAGCGATCAAACTGTCTGTAGTCTCAGTTGCATTTGATATACCAAGTAGCTCTTCAATTTCGGCAACATCAATTTCCGCACCGCCGCCAAGAATGAGGGCTCTTTGCACAAGATTCTGTAGTTCGGGTAGATTGCCTGGCCATTCGAGGTTGCGCAGGCGGTTTTGTGCCGCCACCGTGAAATGGCGGTAACTGAAACCTTCGGTTTCCATATGCCATTGCACCAGATTCTCAAGCAAAGCGGGGATGTCTTCAAGCCTGTCTTTTAGCGCAAAAAAATGCAGTTCCTGGCCAGCCAGGCACTCTCCCAGCTCGGCATTAAATGCCTCTCTTGAAAGAAGACTATCCAGCGAATGCCTGGACGAGGAAATCAACCGAGCTTCAAACACTTGTTCCTTATTGCCGCCAACACGGACAAAGCTCTTTTGCAGAATACTCTGTAACAGTGTGGCGCCAGCGGCCATCGGCAACTGTTCTATGTTGTCCAGAAACAGCGTTCCACCGTGCGCTGACTCCAGATATCCACGGCTGACAACACCATTGACTTCGCTACCGAACAGCTCACGCTGATAACTGCTGGCTGACAGACTTTCACAGCGTAGTCTGACAAACTGCGGCACACCCGCGACCTGATCAGCAGAAGCACCTGCAGTGGTTGCCTGCATCAGTCTTGCAAATTGCTCACGCCCACTACCCTCAGGTCCTACCAACAGAACGTTGCTAATGCTGCCTTTCAAAGTCGGCAATTGTTCTTTCAGCCGCATAATCCCTTGACTGATTCCACAGAAATAAGGTGGAGGCTGTTGTGGTGGTTGTGCTGCACTATTGCTAGTTTGCGTTGTCTGAAAAGCCTTCTCGACTGTAAGAAGCAATTTCGCTAGCGACACGGGCTTTTCGATGAAGTCGATAGCACCCACACGCGTGGCTTCAACAGCTGTCTCGATCGTGCCATGTCCGGAAATCATGATAACGGGAAACTGCAGCTCGCCACTTTCCTTCCACGATTTCAACAACGACACACCGTCCTCGTCGGGCATCCAGATATCCAACAGAACCAGATCCGGGCGATGCTCAGACAGCGCTTGTCGTGCCGCTGCGGCATCAGCAACTGCTGTCACCTGGTGGCCTTCATCTTCGAGAATTTCCTGCAAGAGTTGCCGGATATCGGGCTCGTCGTCGACTATCAGCACAAATTTATCAGTCATGCAGCATCCACTCCTGCCACCGCAACTGCCGATCCCATCTGCATCGGCAACAATATGCGAATGCGGGCACCCGGCGTATCACCAACGGCACTAACAAGCCGGTTTTCCGCAACCACAGACCCACCATGCTCTTCCACTATCTTTTTGACAATCGCAAGACCCAAGCCTGTGCCACGAGGCTTCGAAGTGACATAAGGTTCAAACAGACGGTCAATCATTTCAGCAGGAAAACCCGGTCCCGAATCGAATGCAAGCAACTCAAGCTGTGGAGTACCTGAATTAAATTCGACACGAGTACCCAGTGTTACTTTTCTGGACTCAGCCCCTAACTGTGCTTCCAGTGAATTACTGATCAGGTTATGCACAAGCTGTCTGATTCTCGGCGCATCAAGTGGCAGTAGTGGTGTTGATTCCGCCAGATCGAGTGAAATTTCGACATCAGCCGTGTCGTAAAGCAACGCAACTTCAGCGAGCAATGCATTTATATCGGTTTCAGTCATTTCAAGCCTGGGTACTGCCGCGTATTCGGCAAATGCATTGACCATTGCCTTCATCGCATCTACCTGATTTTCTATGGTTTCCGTCAGACGTTTAACCAACTCACCATCAGCCACACTCAGTTTCGATAGCATTTTCATGCGCAACCGTTCAGCCGACAAGCGAATAGGAGTCAGAGGGTTTTTAATTTCATGGGCCAGACGTCGCGCCACCTCACCCCAGGCGGCATCTCTCTGCGCACCAATTATCATGGTCATATCATCGATGGCTATTACCTGGCCAACCACCCGCGACTCATTGTCAACGAGTGTCGCCCCTCTGCAAAACAACACGAGTTTACCCGATCTTCCGTAAACATCCATTTCACTCGACCATTGGGAAGCCGCCGGCATATTGTCGTTAAAGTTTTTATCTGCTGACGCACAAGTTTTGTCCGAAGCCAACTGCTCGCACAATTGCTCAGCAAATTGACCTAGCACACCACCGGCTTGAACCGCCTGCTGCAGTGAATAACCCTCATAGGCGCGAATCTGCTCGCCCAGCATATCCTCGGCCGCTTTATTAGTCGTGCGAACCTTGTATTCCGAATCAAGGGTTATAACTGCGGATGAAATCTGCGCAAGTACGGCTTGCAAGTAAGCACGCTGCCGCTCGATTTCCTGCTGGTTTTGTTCCGCTGTGCGTCTACTGCGTTCCAATTGCATTGTCATGTAATTAAACGACTGCACGAGGTATCCAAGCTCATCACGGCCACGTTTATAAACACGCCGGCTGTAGTCACCGTCTGCAACAGCCCGCGTGCCTTGCACCAGATCATGAATTGGCACCATCATTCGGCGTGCCGCATAAAACGCAAACCAGATGCCGATCATTGCGCTTAGCAGTAAAGCCAGCGATAACGTGAGGATCGATGATATTTTTAACGGTTTACGCAAAAACACCAGCTGGCGATAATCCTGATAACTGGATTGCACACTTTCAGCCAGCAGACTGGCACGCTCAGCAACCGGATATAAAGCCTGTAATACAGAATTTTCGCGCGTAGCACTATCGGAAAAAACGGGTGTGACGATACGAATATAGAGTTGCCCGTCAGCAATGGGGTCAACCCCGACATAAGTAAGACCACGACGCGCACGTGTCGCAAGATCGTTGTCCGGTCGGTTTGGTTGTACCGAAATACGGCTGCCCGTACCGGTTGAGGCAATAATACGATTATCCGGACCGATCAACGTCATCTCACTGGCTTCAGTGTTAATACCAAATTCATTGAGTACCAGAATGGCATCTTCTTCAGAGACGCCAATCAGGTGTTCCGCTGCTTCAACTGTGACACGCTGTAGTGTACGCATCTGTAATCCCAGCGATTCACGACTTAATTCCAAGGCATCGTCAAGGGCTTGTTCGATCTCAACATCGAACCAGCTATCAATATTTGAATCGAGAAATTTGACAGAAAAGCTGAAAACGATAAGTACCGGAACCAGTGTCAGCAGCGTGCAGACAAATACCATTTTTACCGTCAGTCGTGATCCGGCAACACGCGCTCGGAACTCACGTAACAAACGCCAGCTGTTGTAACCGATCAATGCAGTCAGAAGAACGACAGCTGCCCCGTTAAAGAACAACAACCAGTGGTAATACTGGCCAAATCGATCCAGCCTGACAGCCATGGTGGCAAGCAGGTACAACGAGCCACTGAGTACCAGAAATAGCACAGCCATGGCGAGAACACTACCAAGCGTTCGCAGTGTCAGTTTATTTGCCATTGATACTCTTCACTTTTCAAACGCCAGCCTGAATTGACAAAGGCAAGTGGACGCAAGGCCAATGGCAATGCATTCTGGTCCAGCGTCAGGCGTAAGCTTGCTTGATAAGCATATTGTTCCGACAACTCATGTGCTGCAAGGACAGGCATTCGTTTTACCGTTCCAATGGAAGCCAAAGCATCCAGCAGTGATCGAAAATTTCTGGAGCGGGACTCGTTAAGCCAACTAACACGGTAATGACGCGTTAGCTCATAGTAGACAAGGGAATACCGGTACTCTTGTTTGTAGATAGTTTCATCAAGCCACCACGGATTGGATTTTTTGATTTCAAAAGTGGCATTAAAGTAAAGCGGTACGCCACTCGACAAACCGGATTCAATGGATGAGTTGAGTTCAATACTGGCCGTGGCATCAAGCAACAGTTTTTGCTCACCTTCAACCAGCCTCGCTTGCGAATACTTTATTCCGGCAACTGCAAATTCACTGGCAACTAACCACAAAACGAGACCTATAAGCGTGGCGGCTGATGTGCTTGTTCGCTTACGCAGCATCTTGAATGCGTGTTTTCTCGACCAGACAATAGTAAAAACCGTCCATGCCGTTAACACCGGTGAGTAATTGGGCTCCAGGCTCATAATCCGCCCGGCCAGGCACATCAGAACCGTCCTCAGAGGCCAGCGAAGTAGCTAGCAGCGAACCACCGCTGCGTTCCTGCAGGCGCACTTCAGTAGCGTCTTTATGCTTTGCCAGAAATACCTTCATTACGTCGACATTCTCCTTCTTGAATACCGAACAAGTCACATACAACAGTTTGCCACCCGGTTTCAGTGATGGCCACAGTGAATCCACGATATTGAGCTGCTGAACAGCCAATTCGTGCAGGTCTTCGGGTTTTCGGAGCAATTTAATATCGGGCTGTCGACGTATTACCCCGCTACCACTACAAGGCGCGTCAACCAGCACTATGTCGTATTCATCTTCGTTGATCAAACCGGCCGTATTGGCCGCATCAGCCACCAGCAAAGTGGCGCGATTCTCAAGACCCAGGCGCTCAAGGTTTTCACCGACTCGTGCCAGGCGCATCTCACTAATGTCCATAGCGACAACGTTGGCAGCAGAGGATTCCAGCAGATGGCAGGTTTTACCGCCGGGCGCAGCACAGGCATCCAGAATAGTGGATGTTTCAGTGCTTGCTTGCAGCTCAGGTAACAGCAGCTGGCAGGCCAGCTGCGCTGATGCATCCTGAACACTGACCAGACCCGTATCAAAACCCGGCAAGTCGTTGACCGGGCAGCTCTTATCCAGCCGTATTGCCGAAACTACCCCCTCTACCTGCTGATGAACGATACCTGCATCGTCCAGCAAGCCACTGTATTGTTCGGTTCCGGTTTGTGCCTGATTGACTCGCAACACCATGGGAGGCCTCTGATTGCCGGCGTCCAGCACTTTGCGCCAGTCTCCTGGCCAGTCATTTTGCAGCTGTTTCACAATCCACGGCGGATGGGCATGACCTGCCAGGGGTGGTTCTTTTTCCCTGTCTCTCAGATGTCCACGCAGTAAACCATTCAACAGACCACGAGCCCAGGGCTTACGCAGTGCCTGCGCCGCTTCAACCGTCAAATTGATTGCCGCATGGGGCGCGATACGCATGTATTCCAATTGATACAAACCAAGAAGCAATAGCGAATGAACATCCAGATCTTTGTTGCGCAGTGGTTTGTCCAGACGTTTTTGCAGAACTTCCTGCAAGTCGAAGTACCATCGGCTCACACCATAGGTTAGCTCTTGCAGCAAGGCACGATCAGCATCGGGCACACGATCGAGTGCGGGCGGCAATAGTGTCGCCAGAGAACCCTGCTGTTTTTGCAAATCAGTAAGCACATCGGCGGCTACACGGCGGACCGGGTCATTAGCGTCAGGACTCGAATTCGACTTACTACGGCCACGTTTATAACGAGCGTTTCTATTTTTTGAGCTGGACAAGAATCAGTTAGCCCCCAACACCAGATTTTCGATTGGGTTCGATTTAAGGAAATCAGAACTTGGCATGGCTTTACGCCCGGGTAACTGCACTTCGATCAGCTCGAGCTCACCACTACCGCATTTGACCAGCAGTGTCTCGCCATCCGGGCAGTGTAAACTGCCGGGCACGGCCTCGGCCGGAATGGCTGACGAAGATTGTTGGGCCGTACTATGACTGTCAGCTGCAGTCTTTACCGAACTGCGCCAAATGCGTAATTGCCGTTCGCTATCAAATGCAGTTTGCGCAACCGGCCAGGGGTTAAAGGCCATAATTTTTCGATGTATTTCGAGTGCTGACAATTGCCAGTCAATAGTGGCTTCCTGTTTCTGGAGTTTGGCGGCATAACTGACATCAGACTCATTCTGCTCGGATGCCTGCAACTCTCCACGACACCAGGCAGGGAGGATTTCAAGCAGCCGTTGGCTGCCCGCGACAGCAATTTGATCATGCAAGTCAGCGGCTGTCATGTTGGCATGAATGGGTGTTTCAGCCTGCGCAATCACCGGCCCCGTATCAAGCCCTTCCGCCATCCTCATGATACTTGCACCACTGGTCCCGTCACCCGCCAGAATAGCTCGCTGAATAGGCGCGGCACCACGCCAGCGTGGCAGCAGTGACGCGTGAATATTCAGACAGCCATATCTGGGCAACGCCAATATTCGCGCCGGCAAAATCAGGCCGTAAGCTGCGACCACCATGACATCCGCCTGCCATTGAGCCATCGTCTCTGCGACATCATCATCACGCAAGTGCAGAGGTTGCTCGACTGGCAAGCCCGACTCCACTGCAAACATTTTTACCGCACTGGCTCTAAGCTTGCGGCCTCGCCCCGCAGGCCGGTCAGGCTGCGTGTAGACTGCAACAACATGGTGACCGGATTGATGCAATGCGGCCAGCGCAGGCACAGCAAATTCCGGAGTCCCTGCATAAATAATTCGCAACCGCTCAGATTGATTCATTTGACTAGGTTTCTACCGATTACTCTTCAGCATCCTTGCGTTTGGCTTTTTGCATTTTAAGACGTATACGATTGCGTTTGAGTGGTGACAGGTAGTCAACAAAAAGTTTACCGTCCAGATGATCAATCTCATGCTGTATACAAACCGACAGTAAGCCATCTGCTTCAAGCTCAAAGGGGTCTCCGTTTCGATTCACAGCGCTCACCCGCACGCTGGCTGCACGTTTTATATTTTCATAGATACCCGGTATGGAAAGGCAACCTTCCTGCATCTCTTGCTCGCCATCGAGTTCAATTATCTCGGGATTGATCAGCACGATCGGCTCGTTGCACTCGTCCGAAACATCCAGCACAACCAATCGTTCATGGACATTGATCTGAGTCGCTGCCAGGCCAATACCCGGCGCCTCGTACATGGTCTCCAGCATATCGCCGACAAGACTGTCGATACGGGCGTCGACATCCTCTACCGGCGCCGCGATTTTACGCAGTGCTGTGTCTGGAAATTGCAGAATATCGAGTAGTGACATACGGTTTCTTCAGTTAAGGCAGAACAGAGCAAAAAAAACGGCAACATCTCGCCGGATAGAGCCTAAACCGGCAGTAGACCCCCTCTCGGGCATTATATATGCATCAGCAATAGCAAATTCTAGTCAAGCCGTCCCCAAAGGGGGCAGCTGTTCCCGCAATGTGCGGTCCGGGCACGGTCAACCGTGCATGGCCGGTATCGTTGACAACGGAGTTAGCTATATCCATGGTATGTAATAACACTATCGCCCCCGCGGCGGATCACGATAACAGACAATCCAGTCGAAAGCGCCAGGCCAGTGGCAAGCAGCTCTCGCTACTGAAGACAGCCATTGCTGTGGCGGGAGTATCACTACTTGCCGGCTGTGCCTCGATGGATATTTTCGATGACGACAATGGTCTGTCAAGTGAAGGTATCTCGGTTGTAGACCGCTTTACTCAACAACAGTCAGACACCGAGGTCATCAACCAGGACTACACCACTTCAGTGCCACAGCTGGGTGCGGCCCACTCAGGCGTCGGAGTTCGAGACGACCATCCGGAAGTCTATACTGTAGTTCGCGGCGATACGTTGTGGGATATCTCGGGTCGCTTCCTGACTGACCCCTGGGAATGGCCAAAAGTATGGAAAGCCAATCCCGGTATCAAGAACCCTCACCTGATTTATCCCGGTGACCACATCGCCTTGCGTTATGACGCTAACGGCGTGCCCTCCCTGGTTGTAACCCGTAATGGCGAAGAAATCGGTGACTCCGTGATCTATGGCGAGAATTCCGGTGGTGGAACCGAAAAACTGTCACCTCGCATCCGCGAACAATCTCTAAAGGATGCCATCCCGATGATTCCGGGTGATGCTATCCGTCAGTTTCTTGTTTATCCGCGTGTGGTTTCAGCGAAACAGCTAAGAAAGGCACCTTACGTCATAGGCAACTATGAGGGCCGTCTGACCAGCGCACTGGGACATGAAATCTATGCACGAGGCAATATCAACTCGAGTCAGCCCAGCTACGGCATATTCCGACGCAGCAAAGAACTACGTGACCCGGTAAATAACGAGCTATTGGGACACGAGGTCACGCATGTCGCCAGTGCCAGGCTGTTGCAAGAAGGCGATCCTGCAACACTGCTGATCACCAGTAACAAGATGGAGACAATATCGGGAGACAGACTGATGTCCACCGGCAATGGCTTTGCACAGCACACCTATGTGCCACGCACTCCCGCGATTCAGGGAGGTGAAGGGCGCGTTGTTTCACTGGTAGATGCGATCACCCAGGCTGGCCGAAACCAGATCGTTGTGTTGAACCTTGGCGACAGAGCCGGTATCAAGATTGGCGATGTATTGGCCGTGGAACGCCGTGGCGGTGTCATAAAAGATCGCTTCAGCCGCAACAAGAAGAGCACTGTAGCACTACCCAGCACGCGTACCGGTGTGGTAATGGTATTCCAGACCTTTGATAAAGTAAGCTATGCACTGGTAATGGAATCGACCCGCCCGATCAACCGTGATGATGTAGTTACCGAGATCTGATCCGCCGCCCTCTCCGGCGAGACAATCTCGCCGGAGAGGTCATGAATTTCAAGGAAGAAAAACAAGCTGGTAGCACAGCGCAAGCTGTCATAACAAAGCAAGCTGTCAAAACAAAGCAATCCGTTAATACAAAGCAAGCTGCCAACCTAACAACACCTTCACTCGCATGGCTCTCATTAGCATGCTGCTTGTTCACCCCGGCGCAATGCTGCCGCATTCTCAAGGCTCTGGACCATCCACAGGAACTGTTTCCTGACGGTTATCCCGACGCATCTTCTCTACTGCAACTATTAAAGATTCCCGGTCTCGCGAACCGCGGTAATTCACTCAGCCCTCAACAAAGATTAAGTCGCACTGAAAAGCTTGTAGAGCGATCGCTGCGCTGGGCAGAGTGCCCCCGCAATCACCTGCTAACGCTGGAATCATCAAACTACCCGGATCTGTTACGCGAGATTCCAGACCCGCCGCCCGCTATGTTTGTAACCGGCAAACCAGAAATTCTTGACAGGCCACAACTGGCAATTGTCGGATCCCGTCGTTCCACCCCGGCAGCTCTTAACCTGGGCCGACGCTGGGCTGGCGAATTGGCTGACACCGGTCTGGTTATTACCAGCGGACTGGCCATTGGTATGGACGCGGCTGCTCACCGGGGGTGCCTTGAGGCGGGTGGCAGGACGCTTGCGGTTATGGCAAGCGGACCCGACCTGTGCTACCCGAAACAGCACCAGGCCCTGCTGGCCGATATTGTTCACAAAGGCGCCGCTGTTACCGAATTCCCCCCTGGCTTGAGCCCGATACCTCGCAACTTCCCGCAACGAAATCGAATTATCAGTGGCCTGTCGTTGGGGACTCTGGTGGTCGAAGCCATGCAACGTAGCGGTACTCTGGTGACAGCCAGACACGCTATGGAGCAAAACCGCGAAGTCTTTGCCATGCCCGGCTCCGTACTCAACCCGCAAGCTCGAGGCTGCCACCACCTCATACAACAAGGCGCAAAACTGGTACAACAGGTCAGTGATATCACCCATGAGTTGCCCATCGAATTGCCACTCGAATTGCCACTCGAAATGGAAATCGGCCGGGTAACCCGTGCAGCTGTTTCCACACCACAAGAATCCGCCAGAAATACCGGGACCCACCACAGTGTCGAGAACGACGACAAAGTGCCTGCTGAACAGCAGGCACAACTTCAGGATCTGCTGAACGCCGCCGGATTTGATACCGTCACGGTGGATGGATTATGCAGCGCCACCGGCATGCCGGTATCAACCGTTATGTCACTGGTACTGATACTGGAGCTGCAAAGCAGGCTAAAATCTCTCGGTGATGGACGTTATATCAGATGCTGATGCCTGACACCGAAAACAGTAAAAATGTCGCCAATGTGGCGAAATTGCCAATAAAACAAGCGGTCAAAGTGCTCAAAAATGGCGGTCTTATCGCTTATCCGACCGAAGGCGTATTCGGCATTGGCTGCGATCCATTGCAACTATCAGCCTTGCAACGCGTCATTGAAATAAAACAGCGTGATGCCAGCAAAGGCCTGATAATTGTGAGTGCCGAATTCTCGCATCTTGAAAATTTCATAGAACCGCTGGACCTGTTAACCCGCGAGCGTTTATTGGCGACATGGCCAGGCGCTGTCACCTGGATCGTCAAGGCCAAGCCGACATTACCGGAGCTGCTTACCGGTGGCCGTGAGACAATAGCCGTGAGAGTCAGTCAACACCCGGTTATCGTCTCTCTGAGTCAGGAATTTGGTGGTCCGATCGTATCAACCAGTGCCAACTACTCGGGGCAACCTGCTTGCACCACTGCTACCGCCGTGCGGCAAGCTTTGGGAGAAAAGATTGATCTGTTACTGGATGCGCCAGTTGGTGGTCAGCAGGGAGCGACACCCATCTTTGACGCTGCCAGCGGCAATCGACTGCGTTAGACCTGATCACCCATTTCAAGAGCGCGACATTCCATAACATTGCTCCATAAAATGAATAGTAGTTCAACTGAAAAAACCACACCCCCGTCAGATACCGATACCAAACGGGTGATCGACTATCTCAGCGGTTTGCAAACATCACTGTGCGAAGAATTAAGCGGCTTGGATGGTAAGGCGTTCGTGGCCGATGAATGGCAGCGACCCCAAGGCGGTGGCGGTACCACTTGCCTGCTGGAGGGTGGCGGACTGTTTGAACGCGCCGGAGTTGGTGTTTCACATGTCTTTGGCAATCAGCTGCCACCTTCAGCCAGCCTGCAACGACCGGAGCTGGCTGGGCGAGGCTTCGAAGCCATGGGGTTGTCACTGGTATTGCATCCGCTGAATCCGTTTGTCCCGACCACTCACGCCAATATTCGTTTTTTTATTGCAGCCAGCCCTGATAATGACCCGGTCTGGTGGTTCGGCGGGGGTTTCGATCTGACCCCTTACTATGGCTTTGAGGACGATTGCCGACATTGGCACCGCACGGCACGCGATGCTGTGGAACCCTTCGGCGACGGGCTCTACCAAAGTTTCAAACAAGCTTGCGATGAGTATTTTTTTATCAAACACCGCCAGGAAGCACGGGGCATCGGCGGACTGTTCTTTGATGATTTTGACAACGGTGGATTCGAACATTCGTTTGCACTGATGCAGAGCGTCGGCAACCACTTTATCAAGGCCTACAGACCCATCGTTGAGAAACGTCGAGATATTGAATACAAGGAACAACACCGCGAATTCCAGCAATACCGGCGTGGCCGTTACGTTGAATTCAATCTGGTACAAGACCGCGGTACACTGTTTGGATTGCAATCAGGCGGACGCACCGAATCTATACTGATGTCTATGCCACCAGCTGTACAGTGGCGCTATAACTGGCAACCCGAAAACGGCACGGAGGAACAAAACCTTTACACAAAGTTTCTGCCCGCACGTGAGTGGATCTGAAAGTGAATCACAGCCGCACAAACAGAACATAGAACCCGGCGTTGTACCAGATGTGCAAAAGAATGGGCAACAACAAGCCGCCACTATGTTCACGAGCCCACCCGAATACCAGTGACGGAACGAAAACCAGGGCCGCCCAGATTGGTGGCTGATTAACAAAATGAAGTGCCGTGAATGCCAGTGACGCCAACAGATTGGGTACACTGATTAATCGGAAGATCGGTTTTTTTTTCAGTGACGGGCGCTCGAGCAACCAGCCTTGCAGTGCACCCCGGAACACAATCTCTTCAAGCACCGGGTACAACAACACTGCCTGCAGCAACAACCAGATGACACCGGAATCCGCAAAGTCAGCGTATCCACCCGGAGTCGTCTTGTCGGAATCCGCTGAAAACCCCGCCAGTAAGGTACCGGCAGGCAACCGCACTACCCAGTAAAGAACAGCCCAGACTAATGGCGCTGCCAGAAATGCAAGACAAACCGGGACCAGCTTACGCTGTAGGGATGACTGCCCTGCACTGTTGCTCAAGGCTGCTCTAGCACCTCGATGCGATTATTTGCAGCACGGCCACTTTGCGTCTCGTTGTCATACAACGGGCTTTCACCTCCGAGGCTGCGCAGCACCATACGTCTCGCAGAAACCCCTTTGCGTACCAGATAACTACCCACAGCCCGCAATCGGCCGCGCGTGATATTAGCCTGGTCCAGGCGGTTACCAATGGAGTCTGTATGCGCCAACAACTGTATGCGTGCTTCAGGAAATTCTTGCAGAACGCCGGCCAGATAATCCAGCTGCGCAAACGAGCTCGGCGTCAGCGTAGCTGTACGGCCTTCAAAAGTTACACCACTCAATACACCGTTGAACAAGGCACAACCATTATCACGCACCGGGTAATTGCTACGAGAGCCCGGGCATTGGTCGGCAGAGTCTGGTATGCCGTCAGCATCGCTGTCGTTAAGGATTTCAGTTCGAGGTTCAATCTGCACCGGGGCTTGCGCCTCGGTATCGGGAATGATTTCGACCTGGCCCACATCGGTTGATGGAGGGGGCACCACGCTGGTATCGACCGAAGGTTGTGCGGGCGTACGTTCAACAGTGACCGGGCTGTCAGGCTGTGGGAAGCCACCAATTCCACCTGTTTTTGTGCCACCAAAACGAAACGCCAGTGATAGTTGCCCCACCTGAATATCACGGTCCAGATAATTATATTCCGCCCGCAGCGACAAGGGACCAAAAAAGAACCATTCCGCCCCCAGCCCGGCACCAAAATAAAAATCACTATCCAGTTCAAGTGCCAACTGTGTGCCGATCTGCCGATCAAGGCTACCGACACCGACACGTCCGTAGAGCGCCAAATGCATACCACCACGCCTCAGGCTGCGATCGCGAGTGTCATAAAATCGATAAAGAACAGCCCCTTCGATAGCGCGATAATCAATCGTCTCCGCATTGGACAGCTGCGCACTGCCAAAAGAATAGACTTGTAGCTGAACGCTGGAAAAATTACCGGCATCGCGACCAATGAAGATACTGCCGCCAGTGGGCGAATCGGCATCATCATCCAGAGTAATAGTAGGGTCGACCGGGTCAGGCTCGAGTAGCCCCTGGCCACCACCAAAACCGATAAACCAATCGTTGTCCAACGCCTCAACAGGCTTGTTTACCAGCAGGCCGGCAAACAGGGCAAGAGCCGGTAATATCGACATACGAAGCGATAAGTCTGTCATGTTCACGCGCAGCACAGGAGTATCAGTTGATTACATGGACCTGCAAGCGGCGGCTGACTTGCGAATCAAAAGCAAGCCTCAACCCCCATACCTGCAAGTGGTAAGGCGAACCACTAACTATAGTTCAAGAGTGACCAAATGTTGGCACTTGTGACGAATTACTGGGGTAAAACAGGGTAACTTCGGGCATTTCGCGTATAATTCATGTATTAAAATACACAAAATGAATGGTATTAGGCTTCAGCCGGTAGCGCCAAGGCTTCAGCCGGCAGCACCAAGGCTTCAGCCGGCAGCACCACAATTTTTCTGCATCAAGTTACGACAATTGTCATAATGCGGGCTCACTACAGGCGCTGCAAGTAACAACAGCACGCGGACTCTAAACAGGATTATGATCAATCGCTACACCCTCTTCGGCAATCCGGTCGAACACAGTCTTTCACCGCGAATACACCAGCTGTTTGGCGAACAAACGCAACGCAGAGTTGAATATACAGCCACTTTGAGTAGCGAAGAGTCGTTCGCCGCAGACGTCGAATCGTTTCGCGATGCAGGCGGTCGCGGCTGCAACATTACAGTACCTTTCAAGTCGCAGGCTTTCGAACTCTGTGACACCGTATCCGAGGCGGCCAGAATAGCCGGCGCCTGCAACACCATTAAATTTCTGGCTGACGGGACACTGGCCGGCCATAACACCGACGGTTCCGGTTTGTTGCAGGATTTAAAAGTTACCATTGGTTTTGAAATAACCGGCAAAAACGTGTTGATCATAGGTGCCGGCGGGGCGACCCGAGGAGCACTGTTTCCGCTACTGGCGCAACAGCCATCTCGCCTGGTTATTGCCAATCGCACACTGCAAAGAGCCGAACAGCTGGCCAAAGAATTTGCTGATTATGGGGAGATCGAGACGTTTGATTTCGAGCAACTCGCGGCACTTGGTGACGCTTTTGACCTGGTGTTGAATGCAACCTCAGCAGGCCTGCATGGCGAGACAGCACCCGTTCCACAGGCAGTGTTCACCACCGATAGTTGTGCTTACGATTTTTCCTACACTCGCAGTATCGAGAATCCGCAAACAGCCTTTCTCAAACTGGCTGAATCATACGGTTGCACAAACATAAACAATGGCTTGGGCATGTTACTGGAACAGGCAGCTGATGCTTTTTTTATCTGGGAAGACGTGCGCCCCAAAACACGTTTGATTGGCCCGCAAGTACTGGCGAACTTATGATAGTGAATCCAAATCACAACATAATTCAGACTCGAAAACCGTCCATGGGATTGAACTGGCGAGCCTGTTTAGTGGTAATGACTGCCAGCATGGTATTCCTGTGCACGAGTGTAACGTTTGCTCGCGAGCCACAAGCAAAACTTAGTACGATTCCGTTAGAAATTGGCGGCATCAGCATCGAAGTCGAAGTCGCATCAACCCCTCAGCAACGCTCACGTGGCCTGAGCTACCGCAAACACCTGGGGGCGAACGCCGGCATGCTTTTCGTCTACCAGAAAACCCAGCAACTGGTGTTCACGATGAGGGAAACTTCGATACCGCTGTCCATCGCATTTATATCGGAGGATTTAGTGATCAATGACATCCAGAAAATGCAACCCTGGAACCGCGAACATTATCCAGCCAGGTTACCCGCACGTTATGCATTGGAGGTGAACCAGGGCTGGTTCGAGCGTCACGGTATCAAGGTAGGGGATCGCCTTAAAATGGCGATTCAATAAAACCCGGACATTTGCACCACACAAATGGCGCTAGTGGCGAAAATGCCGCATACCGGTGAATACCATAGCAATTCCGTGTTCGTTGGCTGCCTCAATAACTTCACTATCATTGCGCGAACCACCCGGTTGTATGACCGCTGAGATACCCGCAGCGGCAGCACTATCAATACCATCACGGAAAGGGAAAAAAGCATCAGACGCCATCACCGACTGCTTGATATCCAGTGACTCGTCCGCAGCTTTGATCGCTGCAATTCGCGCAGAGTAAACGCGACTCATCTGTCCTGCTCCCACACCGATACTTTGCCTGCCCCGCGCATAAACAATAGCGTTCGACTTAACGTATTTGGCAACGCGCCAGGCAAACAGCAAATCATCCAGCTCCGCAGTCGTGGGTTGACGATCAGTGACTGTTTTAAGCCCTTCCAGGCCAATCAATTGATCGTCTGCGGATTGCACAAGCAAGCCGCCACTGACTGAGGTGTAGCGCAAGCTGCTGTCTACGCGCAATGGTTCCTGTACCTGTAAAACACGGATAGCCGGCTTGGTAGCCAAGTGTTGTATTGCTGCGTCCGAATACCCCGGAGCCAGAAGAACTTCTACAAACTGACGCTCGAGAATGGCCACAGCGAGTGCTTCATCAATGGGTTGATTAAAAGCAATGATGCCACCGAATGCTGATGTTGGATCGCAGGCGTAGGCGCGCTCATAGGCAAGCATCGTGTTATCGGCCGATGCAACGCCACAGGGATTGGCATGCTTGACGATCACACAGGTTGTTGTGTCAAACTCCTTAACGCACGACAAGGCTGCGTCGGCATCTGCAATATTGTTAAACGACAAGGCTTTGCCTTGCACAAGGCTGGCACTGGCGATGCTGGATACCGGTTTATCAGCTGCCACATAGAACGCCGCCTGCTGATGAGGATTTTCGCCATAGCGCATTTCCTGGTGCTTTTCAAAGTGCAGATTCAGCGAGGCAGGGAACGTAACTGCTTGCGGTTCACTATCAGATTCACTACCAGTTTGTGACTGCAGATATCGGGCGATCATTGCATCATAGTGCGCTGTATGAGCAAACGCTTTAGTGGCGAGTTGCTGCATTAAATCTTCAGGCAGCAGAATTGTGTCATTGTTAGCTTGTACACCCTGCTCCGAGAGACCGTCAATCACCTTTGCATAATCATCAGGGTCTGTCACTATGGCCACATACCGATGGTTTTTGGCCGCAGCCCGGATCATCGCCGGTCCGCCAATATCGATGTTTTCGATCGCCTCAGCATAGGTGCAACCTGGCTTTTTTATAGTTTCCGCAAAGGGATAGAGGTTGACCACCACCATATCGATAGTGCTGATGCCCTGTTCCTGCATCACATTGGCGTCGATATCGCGCCGACCAAGAATACCCCCATGGACCTTTGGATGTAGCGTTTTGACACGGCCTGCCATAATCTCCGGGAAACCGGTGTAATCAGAGACTTCAACAGCCTCGAGGCCGGCATCGCGAAATGCAGAAGCGGTACCACCAGTTGACAAGAGACGAATTCCGCGGCTTTGTAGCTGCCGTGCAAATTCGACGACGCCGGTTTTATCGGATACGCTGATTAGCGCTGTAGGTTGAGAGGATTCAGCCATCAGATCGATACAGTGTCCAACAAGTAGAGTCCAACCGGTTCAGCACGTTTACCCATTCGAGCAACAACATCAGTGTCAGTCCAGTGACAACTCGACAATTCGATTACGCAATGTGCCACGACTAACGCCCAGATACTCGGCAGCGCGGCTCTGGTTGTTGCCGCACACACTCAGTACATGAGTGAACAAAGCAGTTTCAACCTGAGTGATCACCAGCTTGTACAAATCATTCGGTGGATGACCTTCGAGCATGGCAAAGTACTTCTCCAGTTCAGCAACAACACATTGTTGCAGGGCTGTGTTTCCATTGGAATAAACCGATTCACGGGCATTCTGTTTTTTACTTTTCACCAAGCCTTTGTCAAAACCTTCGCTATGCGGTGTTGTGGATAAATCGGTGGATAAATCGGTGGATAAATTGTTGGAAAGCTGTTTATCAACCGGATGATCGAGCGAAGCCGGTGACTTATCGCCGATTAAACCGCGGGCCGCCACAGAAGGCTGATGTTTTTTTAATTCACTGTTATTGCCAAGAGCGGTTTCTTCAATCCTATTGGCAGGTGTGATGAGCGATGAGCCGGCAACGTCGTGGTCCGGTTTTATACTTTCGGTGGACGAGATTTTTTCGCGACCTCCATTATCGTTATACCTTGTTTCACCAAAGGTACCTTCACCGACTTTGTCACGTGAGAGCTTTACGCCGTCTGGGGTAGTTTTGCGCATGGATAAAGTACAACGAACAATGGGACGCGTAGTTTACTTAAAACTGTCACACTAAGCACTCCCTGTTTTAAAAAACTGCCTAAAAAAATACTTCACTTCACAGTGCAAGTAGATTGCTGCGACTAAAAAAATCTGGCAACGAGGAGAGAATCCAAAATTAAAATTTGCGAAACTTATTGATTGAAAAACTCATCAACAATATTTAACTGTTCATTCGCTGTTTCAACAGTATTAGCTAAATTTCTGAAATAACCGGAATTGCGCTTGTGTTTGAGGTACCAGGATATGTGTTTGCGGGCGATGCGCACACCTCGATACTCACCGTAAACCTCATAGATTCCTTTAAGATGAGTGTGTAAAACTGTTTTTATCTCCTCATCTGTTGGCTTGCTGACTTGCGCCTCGACTGAGTCAAAATCGTCTGCCTCAGGTTGTCGCGCCGCATCACGGCCGTGAGTTTTTTCGGCAAGTCGCAAATAGGCGCTAATCTCTCTAAAAACAAACGGATTACCCTGTGCCGCACGACCAATCATGAGGCCGTCACAACCGGTGTGCTGCAGCACTCGCGAGGCGGTGGCACCATCAAGAATGTCACCATTGGCAATCACGGGTATCGAGACAGCCCGCTTGATATCGCGGATAGTATCGAACTCGGCAATACCATTAAATTTGTCGGCCCGTGTACGTCCGTGCACAGCCAAACACTGAATACCTGCAGCTTCGGCGATCTCAGCGATTTTCACACCATTTCGGGAAGCAGGAGTGGGGCCTGTGCGAATTTTCAATGTGACCGGCACACTAACTGAATCTACAACCGTTTCGAGAATCCGGCGAACCAGTAGTTCATCAGACAATAACGCCGAACCCGCCAATTTTTTACAGACTTTTTTTGCCGGGCACCCCATGTTGATATCAATAATCCGTGCTCCCATGTCAACATTCATACGGGCAGCCTCCGCCATCATCGCTGGATCTGAACCGGCAATCTGCACTGCATGAATAGCATCAGTGGAAGCAGGCAAAACACGGTGTCGAGTTTTTGCGGTCGCGTATACGGATGTATCGGACGATATCATTTCAGATGCAGCCAAAGCTGCACCCTGTTCAAGACAGAGTTGCCGGAAAGTGGAATCGGTTACACCGGCCATAGGTGCCAGCAACAGATTTCCGGGTAATTGGTAAGGGCCGATGCTCAACATACTGCAAATGTTTATCAGCGCAAACTAAGTTCCAGTGAAACAGCACGGCGCCCGGGGTCGCGCACATCAATCGATATGCGTCGCTGTTGGCCGGGCATCAACACACTTTCGACAGTGAGACCATTTTCCGGCAGATAGACAGCTGGCTCGAATTCATTGGCAGCCACGGTTCGGCGGGCACTATCAGAAAGCCATAGAAACAGCGCCGGATAACGTTGTTCGAAATCGGCATTATTTTCAAGCAGCACCGTTATCACCAGTGCGTCATCAAGTGTCGGGTGGCTGAAAATATTTTTTTCAACCACCTTAAGTTGCGATTTATCCAATCGCGCCGGCACAGCGCAACCCTTAATGCCACACCAAGCCGAATAGAATGGCCGAGTCAATGGATTATCAACCAGATTATTACGCTCGCGATAGCCATATAAGGCGGCAACCAGCACCACAGTAAGTAACAGCAAACTTGCATGAAAAACGTAGCGGCCAACACGCGATGGTTTGCTGTTACTGCCACCCGTCTCCGGTACTACCGGATTCGCAGACTCGGGATCTGGAGCAAGCTGCCTGTCGGTCGAGCTGCCAGCCATTAAAGCTGGATTAGCCGTACTCTTTTCCACACCGGCGACTGGCAAACCCGTCGCGGGTGCAACGGATTCGTCAGTTGTATCTCGGTAATCAAATTCTATGGTTTCAGGCTTGGGACCTTCCTCAACAACAAAGTCGGTTTTTGCAGAACGCCGAATTACTTCGTCTATATCGGCTTCAGACTCCTCACCAGAATTATTCTTGACCTCGGTTTTAACAGTGGGCGAGATAGCAGAATCCACCAGTACCGGCGCTACATCAGCGTCAGCATTAAATCCGGTGGCATCTATCGTCACCTCATTAGGAAAAAGTGAATCACTGAGTGTCTCATCAGCAACATCCTCTACGGAATCGAACTCCAGCTGAATGGCATCGATAGTGTTCTCGCCAAATTCGTATGAAACCTCGGGCAGACTGGCATCATCAGAGAACAGATCAAAGTCTGACATGGTGGCTTCAAGATGACTTTCATCAGCCGTATCATCATGCAGCGCGCTCGCCACGCTATTAATCCTGCCACTGACGATGCCATCGCTGGGATTGCTCTGCGATTTATCCGGCATATTATCCGCCGATGGAGTTACTGCTTTGCGGGCATTGGCCGCTGCCGGCAAACCTGCTGCCGCGAATTCCGTCTGGAACTGGTCTGTACTGTCAGCTCGACTGGCGCTATTGCTGCTGCCAGGCTCCACAGCACCATCAACCAGAGTGTCATCCACAAGACTGAAATCCGGCCGGCTTGCCGTATGCAGATTGATCGACGCGTCAAAGACCTGCAGGCATTCTCCGCAACGCACACGGCTATCTACGGAGTCGAGAATCTCAAGGGGAACCTCAAATACCGTATGGCAGGTATCGCAACGTGTCAGGGGGGTTGAATTTTCCATCACTTGTTCAAGCCCGGGACTACCCGGCACAACTACCCGGGATGACGCCGAGCTGCGAGCATAGCCCATCCGTCTAACAGGCGGGTTTGTTGAAAAGAAAACCATTGAGTGTAGTGCAACATAACCGCATCGACCTGCTCTTCGAGTAATCCCGATAGTACAAGTGTAGCGCCTGGTTTCAATGCTACTGCAAATTCCTCCGCCAGATCGAGCAATGGTGCGTAAAGAATGTTGGCAACCATGATATCGATGGTAGCCGGCGCATAGTTAACCGTCTCAGTGGTTTCAATCACATCAGCAACCCCGTTTCTGACGGCATTTTCCCTGGTTGCCAGCATTGCTTGCGGATCAATATCGAGACCGATTACGGGCTTGGCGCCCAGCAAACCGGCAGCGACTGCCAGAATCCCTGAACCACAGCCATAGTCAACCAGTGTTTTATCGCGCAGAGCATTGCCAGCGCAGCTAGCATTGCCTGCGTCGGCTGCCAGAGCCAGCCACTCCAGGCACAGTGCCGTAGTCGCGTGAGTGCCTGTTCCAAATGCCAGACCGGGATCGAGCCTGAGATTTATCGCCGCCGGATCAGGGGGTTCCACATGTGAAGGACACACCCATAGCTGACGTCCGAATTGCATGGCCTTGAAGCGCGCCATCCAGCTGCGCTCCCAATTTCCATCGGGCAATTGCTCGAAGCGGCATTCCGGCAATACCCGACCATAGGATTCAGTGGCGGCCTCAAGAATCCGGTCAGGTTGATCATCTATGGGAAACAACGCTGTGACAATCAACGAGTTCCACAGACGAATTTCGCCCGGTGCCGGTTCCAGCACCGGTTCATCAAACTGGTCCCTGAGGGTAACCGACAGAGCACCGGCATCGAATAACGCCTGCTCTACCGCTGAAAGCCCTTCAACATCGACTTCCAGTACCAATTGTGGCCAGGTCTCCAGAAACTACAAACCCAGCATCTTTTCAAGATAGTGGATATCCGTACCACCCTGTCTGAAATTTTCATCGAGGAAGATACGTTCGTGCAGCGCGATATTGGTTTTAATACCATCGATAAACACCTCACTCAGAGCCCCGCGCATACGGGCAATCGCCGTTTCCCGGGTATTGCCCTTCACGATCAGTTTGGCAATCATGGAATCATAATTGGGTGGTACCTGGTAGCTGTTGTATATATGGGTATCTACCCGCACCCCCAGCCCGCCCGGAGCATGGTATTGATTGATGGTACCCGGTGAAGGCAGAAAATTTTCCGGATCTTCAGCGTTAATGCGGCACTCAAACGCATGGCCGTTGATATTTATATCGTCCTGGCTATAGCGCAGCTTGTTACCGGCTGCCGCGAAAATTTGCTCTTTGACGATATCAACGCCGGTGACCATTTCAGTGACCGGATGCTCAACCTGTACCCGTGTATTCATCTCGATGAAATAAAACTCGCCGCCCTGATAAAGGAATTCGAAGGTGCCGGCGCCACGGTAGCCAATACGCTGGCAAGCGGCGACACAGCGCTCACCAATTCGATTTCGTACTTCTTCGGTAATCCCCGGAGCTGGCGCTTCTTCAACAACCTTCTGGTGCCGCCTTTGCATTGAACAATCCCGCTCACCCAAATGAATCGCGTTACCGTGTTCGTCAGCAATAATCTGGAATTCCACATGGCGCGGCTTACCTAGAAACTTTTCCATGTACACAACCGGGTTACTGAATGCTGCCTGTGCTTCAGCCCTGGTCATTGCAATGGACTCAATTAGTTCTTCTTCGGACTCGACTACCCGCATGCCACGCCCACCGCCACCACCTGCGGCTTTGATAATGACCGGGTAACCGATGCGCTTGGCAATCTTACGATTGCGAGCGGCATCATCATCCAGCGGCCCGTCGGAACCCGGCACACAGGGCACCCCAGCTGCTTTCATCTCTGCGATGGCGCTGACCTTGTCGCCCATCAATTGAATGGTTTCGGATTTCGGACCGATAAACTTGAATCCACTGGATTCAACACGTTCGGCAAAATCAGCATTTTCCGCCAGAAACCCATACCCGGGATGTATCGCCTCGGTATCAGTGATTTCAGCGGCCGCTATGATCGCGGGAACATTGAGATAGCTTTCAGCGGAGGCAGGCGGACCAATACAAACGGCTTCATCTGCAAGACGAACATGTTTCAGATCACGATCAACCGTTGAATAAACGGCAACTGTCTTGATATCAAGATCACGACAACACCGCATTATTCGCAGCGCTATTTCTCCGCGATTGGCTATTAGGACTTTTTTAAACATGGCTATCGATTCCGTTGCATCCGGTTTTTGAGTTCCGGTCAGTCGCTCAACGAGCTATCAGTCAACAACCATGAGTGGCTCGCCGTATTCCACGGGTTGACCATCCTGCACAAGAATCGCGCGCACGGTGCCCGACACATCGGATTCGATCTGGTTAAGTATTTTCATTGCCTCGATGATGCACAGGGTTTCACCCTTCGATACCGTCTTGCCTTCTTCGACAAACGGGGTTTCACCGGGACCGGAGGCACGATAAAAAGTACCCACCATCGGTGAAGGCACAATGGTGCCAGGAGGCAGGCTGTCGGCAGCTGCGGCCGGGGCTGCCGGCATAGGGTCGGGTACTGCAGCAACCGGTGCGGCAGCTTGCATTGCCGGGGGCGCGACAACTGTGGCAGCCATGGCTGTTTGCCTGGAGATTCGCACCGACTCTTCCCCTTCATGAATCTCGATTTCCGATACATCGGACTCTTCAAGCAATTCAATCAGTTTTTTAACTTTTCGTATATCCATAGTGGGTACTTGCTATAGTTCAGGACAGACATGCGCGCGTAAAGTCGAATATTGCACTTGAATATTTGCACTTGAATATCAAGGAGCTTTTGCGAAGAGTGCTTGTGCATTTAGCTGCGTGAAAAAGCTGCGTGAAAATCAAATTCACAAAAAATTGGCTGTTTTTCACCTTTTACAGACAATCCATACATGATAGCGACACGTTGCCGTCACTTTCGCAGCATTTACTTCCCGCTGCGACAGTTTAACGCATTTTCTCTTACGGGTTGATAAAGAATCTAAAGAGTTGCTCAAAGAAGTAGAGTAAGCAGGCGATCAAAGCGCTTGCAACGAACCTGTGAGAATGTATGGACCGGATTGACATTCAGCCGCCTGACCCGACTGACCCGACTGACCCGACTGACGACACTGAGCCGGATTCAAACGGCAGCGAGTTTCAGGCCTTTGCCCATCTTGACCCCAATAGCATGTTGAATGCTCTGGAGTCAGTCGGCTTGCAACCGGATGGGCGTGTCACAGCCCTGAACAGTTACGAAAATCGTGTCTACCAGGTTGGCATGGAAGATGGCCCGAACAAAGTTGCGAAATTCTACCGACCTGGCCGCTGGAGCGATGATGCCATTCTGGAAGAACATGCTTTCACTAAAGAGCTGGAATCACTGGAGATACCCGTAGTCTGCGCAGAAGCCTTATCGGGCTGTGTTCTGCACAAGCATGAGCAATTCCGTTTCGCTGTCTACCCTTCCGCTGGTGGTCGTCCCCCCGAACTCGACAATCCTGATCAACTGGAAGTTATCGGGCGCTCAATAGCGCGATTACATAATGCTGGCGAACTCAGCCCGTTCAAACACCGACGCAATCTTGACCCGGTACGTATGGGAGACGAGTCTGTTGAATTACTACTCAAGTGTGACTTGCTACCGCCGCACGTAGGCGATGTTTATGGTGGCATTGCCAAAGATCTGATGACAGTAGTACATCAACGCCTTCATATTATGGATGATTGCCAGACACTCAGGCTGCATGGTGATTTTCACCCGGGCAATATTCTTTGGGGTGCTGACGAAACACCTCACCTGCTGGACTTCGATGACTGCATTAGCGGCCCGTCCATTCAGGATCTCTGGATGTTTATTTCAGGGGACCGCGAATACGCAAATGCCAGAGTGGCTGACCTTCTTGAAGGTTACACGCAATTTCGAGAATTTAATCCAGCCGAGCTGGCATTAGTCGAGCCACTGCGCGCCCTGAGGCAAATACACCATGCCGCCTGGATTGCGCGTCGATGGCAGGACCCGGCTTTCCAGATGGCATTTCCCTACTTCGCTGAAGAACGCTTCTGGGACTCTCATATTCTCGCACTACGAGAACAGCGTGCAGCTCTGGATGAGCCTGTTTTGCGTTGGGACTAGGAACTAATTAAAAAGGACCAGTTTGGCCAGTCGGCAGCAGCGTCAACGAGCGCTGCAGACCAGACTGAACGCACCCGATTAACCGGCATATTTCTGGAAAATCAGCGTCGCATTAGTACCACCAAACCCGAAGCTGTTTGACATTACACGCTGCAAATCCACGTTGTCAGCGCGCTCCATTACGACGGGCATGCCTGCTGCCCCTTCATCGAGATTATCAATATTTGCAGACGCGGCAATAAACCCGTGCTGCTGCATCAAAAGCGTGTAGATAGACTCTTGTACGCCTGCGGCACCCAGAGAGTGACCGGATAAGGATTTGGTGGAACTGATCGATGGTACTTTGTCGCCAAAAACGTTTGCAACGGCCTGCAATTCGGCGATGTCCCCGGCCGGCGTACTGGTTCCGTGAGCATTGATGTAATCGATGTCACCTTCAAGGCCGTGCATCGCCTGTTGCATGCAACGTGCTGCTCCTTCGCCGGAGGGTGCCACCATGTCATGGCCATCCGACGTGGCACCATAACCCACCACTTCGGCATAGATTTTTGCGCCCCGCGCTTTCGCATGTTCCAGCTCTTCAAGCACCAGCATTCCGCCGCCACCAGCAATGACAAACCCGTCCCGGTCAGCATCATAAGCGCGTGAAGCCTTTTCAGGTGTCTCGTTGTACTTCGCCGACAAAGCTCCCATTGCATCGAACAGGCAGCTGAGTGTCCAATGTTCTTCCTCACCACCCCCGGCAAAGACCACGTCCTGTTTGTTCAATTGAATCTGTTCCATGGCATTGCCGATACAATGAGCACTCGTGGAGCAGGCAGAGGAGATGGAATAGTTGACACCCTTAATCTTGAATGGTGTCGCAAGGCAGGCAGATACAGTACTACCCATGGTTTGCGTTACACGGTAGGGCCCGACACGGCGCAGCCCTTTTTCACGCAAAATGTCTGCGGACTCGACCTGACTTGACGACGCGGCACCACCTGAACCCGCAATGATCCCGGTTCGAACATTCGACACCTCAGACTCTTCTAGCCCGGAATCATCAATAGCCTGTTGCATGGAGATGTACGAGTAGGCAGCAGCGGCACCCATAAAACGCAGCTGTTTGCGATCAATCAAGTCCTTCAGTTCGATCACCGGACGAGCAGCGATATGGCTTCTCATTCCACGTTCGACATAATCGTCCTGACGCGTAATGCCGGACTTGCCATGTCGCAAGGAGTCGGCCACTTCATCTATGTTGTTTCCAAGGCACGATACAACACCCATGCCCGTGACTACCACTCTTCGCATGCCACCAGTTCCTGCTTTAAACTTTTTAAGATCGGGGAATTAAACAACTAGAATTCGTCAGTCGACTTGAACAAACCCACTCGCAAATCCTTGGCAGTGTATATCTCGCGACCATCCACATACATGGCGCCGTCTGCAATACCCATTACCAGCTTGCGCTCGATCAGACGCTTCATCTCCAGGTGATAGGTAACTACCTTGGCTTTCGGCAAAACCTGTCCGAAAAACTTCACCTCACCGGCTCCGAGTGCACGCCCTTTACCAGGGTTACCTTTCCAGCCAAGAAAAAAGCCGACCAACTGCCACATTGCATCCAGCCCAAGACAACCCGGCATAACCGGGTCTTCCTTAAAGTGGCAGCCGAAAAACCAGAGTGAAGGATCAATGTCGAGCTCGGCCTTTATCTCGCCTTTGCCATGACTGCCGCCATCCTCGGTAATGAGTGTTATGCGGTCCATCATCAACATATTCGGAGATGGCAAACGCGCGTTGCCCACGCCGAACATATTGCCATCGGCACAGTCAATTAGTTCTTCGCGGGTAAATGAATTTTTGTCGGTCAGCATGGCAGGTTTCGCATCCAGTGGTCGCAAATTTTAACCGCTACCGCCACACCTTGCCAGTCAGTCTCGCCCCTACAGCCTCAAACCGCTCTAAATAAGGCGGAAAGCCCCATCCCTCCGCCTATTCCTATAGTCGCAAGGCCCGTTTGCCCCGGCTGTAACTGATGTAACAGACGAGTAACCAATATAGCACCGGACGCGCCGTAGGGGTGGCCTATGGCCAAAGCGCCACCACGCTGGTTGAGCCGGTCTTGCGGAATTTCCAGAGCCTTGACCGATGCCAGCACCTGAGCTGCAAATGCTTCATTGAATTCAATAGCAGCAATCGACTCTATCCTGGTGCCGGTGCGCCGTAACAATTTACGAGTTGCCGGGATGGGGCCAGTGCCCAGCAGACGCGGCTCAACACCAGCTGCACTGGCATCGATAAACTGGAGACAGGGCATCCCTTGTACGGCGGGACGGTGGCTACTCAACAACAGCATTGCTGCTCCGTCATTGATCGGGCAGGCATTGCCCGCTGTAACCGTGCCGGATTCCAGAAATACAGGCGATAGTTTTGCGAGTGCTTGTAGCGTGCAATCTTTTCTTATGCATTCATCCCGTCTGATATCACCCACCGCCAGTCGTTCAGCGTCAAACAGACCGGCAGCTTCAGCAGCGAGAGCATTCTGGTGGCTCGCCAATGCCAGACAATCCTGCTCATGGCGTGAGATACCAAATTTGGCAGCAACATTTTCTGCGGCAATTCCCATTTCCGGGTCATCCATGAATTCAGGTGTAAAAGGCGCACGCCGGTAGAAGCGCCGATCAGATTGACGTACTCTCAATGGTGCCGTACTGGCACTTTCAGCACCGCCCGCGAGAACCGTTTCAGCAGCACCGCTTTGAATCAGACGCGCAGCATAGTGAAGCGCCTCCAGACCAGAGCCACATTGGCGATCCACGGTAACTCCGGGAATATCAACAGGCAAACCAGCAGCCAAAGCAGCTACACGTGCCGGATTACCACCGGGACCTGCGGCATTGCCAAGCACTACCTCATCGACAGCAGAAAGCGGCACGTTCTGCAGTCTGAGCAACTCCTTAATTAGAGGTGCTACCAACTGGTGAACCTGTAAGCCCTCAAAGGCTTGCCCGACTTTACCTATAGGTGTGCGTAAGCCGGCTGTTATGTATACGGGTTTATTCACGCAGTTGTTCAGATTATCAGTTGTGTCAGCTCAGGCAGTAATTGCTGCAACTCGCGATAAGCCACCTTACCGCTAGTCGTCAGGGGAATCGTTTCAGCGACAAACAAAAGCCGCGGTATTTCGTGTTTTTGCAGACACCCGGCGAAACAGCCTGCAAGCGTCTGCCGGATTCCGGCAAAGTCTGCCGAGTCAGCTGAATACACCGAGTCTGGTTGCAACTTGTTCCCTGCGAGAATCAACACAATCTTCTCCCCCCACTCCGGGTCAGGTATTCCCAACACCACACAATGTTCCAGATTCTCGCCAAACCCTCGGTTGTGCAGCTCCTCACTAATAATACGCTCGACGCTTGAAGGGTAGACGTTAAGACCACCGCTAATCAGCATGCGATCCTCCCGATCGGTCAGAAACAGATTACCCTGCGCATCAAGGTGGCCACGGTCACCGACCGTATACCAGCCGTCAGTGCCACTCAAAGGTGCAATAATAAATGCACCAGACTGCTGTTTAAGATAACCCGAAGCAAGCATGGCACTACGCACATGCAGCGTACCTGCCGTTGACGCTGGCAATCGCAGACCGCTAGAGTCAAATGTCGTGACGCTGACTCCCTCGCAAAGACGACCGACAGAATCATCCGGGAGATCTTCATGATCATGATTGACTGAGACGAAACTTAATTCGGACGCACCATAATATTCACTCAATTGCGCAGCGGGCCAAGTCGCGCGAAAGCGTTGCTTCAAGTGACTACTGAGTTTGGCGCCGGCAACAATAGCCTTGAATTTCAATTCACTCCCGGCCCCATCGTGACGCTGATCGCACGACCCGTTTAACTCTTTCGAATAGCTGTCAAGGATACGTTGCAACATCGTTGGCACGACTACCAGACTGTTGGCTGAGGTTTGTAAGGTGGTGATACAAGCTTCGGCACTGAAATTTGACTGTGTTACAAAGGTGGCACCCGCGTACAAGGATTCCGCCATGGCATAAAAACTCAACCCATGCGACAACGGCCCGGGTGCCAATTGCACAGTCTCCGCAGAGATATCGAACTCGCGGCTTGAACAGCGAAATGAGGCCAACCATGAATTACTATCACGTAAAAACGCTTTAGGTCGGCCACTGGAACCGGAAGTAAAACCTGCAAGGAAAGCAAAATTTGTTTCATCGTACCAATCCGGATTACCCGCAGCAGCTGAAAAATCGCACTCGATACCCGCGCCCGGGCCACCGGCAATGATGTTCGGACGCACCAGCTGCAAAGCGGCCTTGTAAGTTGCTTGCGGCCATTCCGGTTCCATAAGAATCAGTGTGTGGCCTGCTGATGCGCATGCGATGTACCAGCAAGCCACATCCAGGCAATTAGGCAAAGCAATCGCCACACGAAGCTGTCTGCGTTCAGCGAACGTTTGCTGCAACACAGTAGCGCGTGCTTGAAGGTCAGCAAAGGTGAACGCCTGTCCATCCAGAACAAACGCAACTTTTGAGGGACGGGATGCCAGTTGCTGGCGGTACCCCTGCAGCAACAACGTGTTGATCATGGCTGCATTCCGAACCGCTACTATCTACCCGGCCAGTTCTTTGGCATGAACCGGCTTGCAGCCAGCTTCTCGCACGGTTTATGTGAAGGGCAAGTAAGCAGGTGATCATTGACCATGCCAGCAGCTTGCATGAACGCATAACAAATCGTGCTGCCACAAAATTTGAAACCACGTTTTTTCAGCGCTTTGCTCATAGCATCAGATTCGACGGTTTTTGCTGGCACCGATTTCATACTCTTACGCCGGTTCTGTAGTGGAACGTGCCCCACAAAAGACCATAGAAATTCGGCGAAGCATTCATCATTGGACTGCATCTCCAGATACAGCTTCGCATTGGTTCGGACCGCTTCAACTTTTAAGCGATTACGCACGATACCGGGATCAAGCAAGAGTTTTTCAATCGTGCTGTCACGCAGACGCGCGACCTTCACAGGATCGAAATTCTTAAATGCTTTACGGTAGTTTTCGCGTTTCTGCAGAATGGTGATCCAGCTCAAACCTGCCTGGGCTCCCTCGAGATTGAGTAGCTCAAATAGTTCGACAGGGTCATAGCAGGGCCTGCCCCACTCATTATCGTGATAGGAAATGTAGAGATCACTTCCTGTTGACCAACTGCAGCGTTCACCGGCCATCTTCTTGTCTCAAACGCAAAAAGATGAAGCTACCGCAGTCTGGACCGCAAGTACAGCCAGAGGAATTATTTATGCCGCTTTTCTTGCAGCTGCAGCAAGAGCCATACGTTTGGCGGCAGCACCTTCGACATCACCAGCCATGCCATAGGGCCACTTTTCCAGCCATGCTATGTAGTCACGCAGATTCATCGGCTGGCTTATAAAATAGCCTTGTGCCAGATCACAGCCCTGATCCGCCAGGAAATTTAACTGATCCTCGTCCTCTACGCCTTCAGCCACTATTTTCATATTGAAATGCTGACCCAGGCCCAGTACCGCTTCCACGATCGCCACATCATCATTGTCACTGGAAATATCGGTGATGAAGGCTCGGTCAATCTTCAGTGTATCTACCGGAAAGCGTTTCAGATAGGCAAGTGAGGAATACCCGGTTCCGAAATCATCAATCGCCAGTCGCATGCCAAATCGACTCAGTTCATGCAAGGAATGGATAACATCTTCGGGATCGTGCATCACCGCACTTTCAGTTATTTCAAGCTCCAGCAACTCAGGTTGCAACTGGCTGTCTTTCAGTGCCTTGCTGACCATCGGCAGAAGATTACCATCGGTGAATTGAACCGCAGAAATATTCACTGCGACATTTAGCCCACGATAACCCAATTGGTGCAGCATGCGAGTCTGACGACAGGCGGTACGTAAAATCCACTCACCAATCTCAATGATAAGACCCGCTTCTTCTGCCACCGGCACAAACAGTTCAGGAGAAATGCGCCCTTCTACCGGGTGAATCCAGCGGACCAGCGCTTCAGCACCCGTTACCTCACGGGTCTTTATATTGATTTTTGGCTGGTAGTAAACCTCGAACTGACTTTCACCCAAAGCATTTTTCAGATCTTGCTCAATGCGTATTCGATCAGTTAAACGTTTGCGCATCGATTCATTAAACAACTGGAACTGATTCTTGCCATTGGTCTTCGCCTCTTGCAAGGCAACCGATGCATTGTTGACGATTTCTTCACTAACGGTCGCCTCATCCTTATCCATGTGCACATCGTCAGGGAAATACGCAACACCAACCGAAACGGACGCTTTCAAAGTAAAGCCGCGGTATTCAAAAGGCGCTGTAAGCACACTCATAATCCGCTTGGCAATATCAACAATGCTGTCTTTTTCGTAGATGTCCTTCTGGATAACGACAAACTCGTCTCCATCCAGCCGTGCCACCAGATCAATATCGCGCATCATGGATTTCAATCGCGAGCCAACCTCAACCACCATTTTGTCACCAATCAAATGCCCATACTGATCATTGAAAAATTTGAAGTTATCGAGATCTACCAAAAATACAGCGAACTGCTCGCCCTCGTTAAGAGCAGCCTGTACGGTATCTTTCAGGCGATCTTCAAACATCAAACGGTTGGACAAGTGAGTCAAAGGATCATGGTGGGCAGCATATTCGAGATATTGCTGTTTTACCTGAACCTGTCTGGCTGCTTTCTGCTGCTCTTCGATCAGGCTATTGAACTCATACGTAAAAAGATTGAGCTCCGCTGTGCTGTCATGCTCCACTGATCCGGGAGTGCCGGAGCGACCCATCTCACGCGTTGTGCGAATCGCATTTAAGGCATTTGCCATGGGAAACAGAAATAACCGGCTGGCGAGGAACCAGGTAATTAAACCACCCAGTGCACTGGTGACAATAACTACCAGCAAATGCCGCCAGGTTTGACTGTGCGATGTAGAAATCAGTGTTTTTATGTTCAGCTGGGCATCTGCATTCAAGGGTCGCCCGTTGTGTGTGAGCGACCAATTGGCGTGCAAAATGTCACCATCACGTTGAAAGCTTAACGGGTCTGCCAGTACAGCACCGTCCCACCTTGCCCTACCGATGATCGCCAAATAGGCATCAGCGCCCGGCGCGCTCAATCGCAGCGCATGCATGCTGGAAGGCAGTGGCAAATTAGCAAGCGCGGCCTGCGGATTGCGGTCCAACCATGTCTGCACCTGCATCTTCCCTTCCCTGCTGGCATGCTTCATTAACTGTGATTCATTACTCCACAGCGTCGGGATTGCCATCAGGCTTTGCAAGGCAAACAAGGCCACAGCCGCCCATAACCCGAGCTTTACGGCCGTGTTGATGGGCCAAGTGTCTGGCCAAAGCGATTTTATGCGCAGAATGGGAGGCAAGGATATACGTCGACCAGATTCAGGCGCGAAAGAAAGAAATTTTCATTTGTTACTTATTCAAACACTGACGTTAGTTGAACTCATCTGTGATAACGGCATTTCACCCACTTCCTGAAGTAAATCACGTTGTGCAACGTTAAATAATCATGACACTGAATCGCAGGCACAAAAAAACCCGGCACAAGGCCGGGTTTTTCGTTAAGCAATTGGCAATTTATTACATCATGCCGCCCATGCCACCCATATCAGGCATACCACCGCCCGGAGGTCCACCAGCATCATCTGTAGGCTTATCAGCAACCATGGCTTCTGTTGTAATCATAAGACCGGCAACAGATGCTGCATTTTGCAGCGCATAGCGAGTTACTTTGGTCGGATCGAGAATACCCATGCCAACCATGTCACCATATTCGCCTGTACCAGCGTTGTAACCATGGTTACCAGAGCCTTCGCGAACCTTATTAACAACTACAGACGGCTCATCACCAGCGTTTGAAACGATCTGGCGCAGCGGCTCTTCCATCGCTCGTTTGGCAATTGCGATTCCAGCTGTTTGCTCAGCGTTGTCACCAGTGACCTTATCAACAGCGTCAATGGCGCGAATCAGTGCAACACCACCGCCAGGAACGATACCTTCTTCAACCGCCGCACGCGTCGCGTGCAGAGCATCGTCAACGCGGTCTTTCTTTTCTTTCATTTCGACTTCTGTGGCAGCACCAACTTTGATGACTGCAACACCACCAGCGAGTTTTGCAACGCGTTCTTGCAACTTCTCTTTGTCGTAGTCAGAAGTGGCTTGTTCGATCTGCGTGCGAATCTGTTCAACACGGCCATCGATCTCAGCTTTTTCACCTGCACCATCAACAATTGTGGAGTTGTCTTTGTCGATAGTAACGCGCTTGGCACTACCCAGATCTTCCAAAGTCACCTTGTCCAGAGACAGGCCGACTTCTTCCGAGATTACCTGACCACCAGTCAGGATAGCGATATCCTGCAGCATTGCCTTACGACGATCACCGAAACCAGGTGCTTTGACTGCACAGGTCTTGATGATGCCGCGCATGCTGTTAACAACCAGAGTTGCCAGCGCTTCGCCTTCGATGTCTTCTGCGATGATCATCAGAGGCTTGCCAGATTTGGCAACAGCTTCCAGTGTGGGCAGCAGGTCACGGATGTTGGAGATTTTCTTGTCATACAGCAGCACATAGGGCTCTTCGAGCTCTGCAGACATGCTGTCCTGGTTGGTGATGAAGTAAGGTGACAGGTAACCACGGTCAAACTGCATACCTTCAACAACGTCAAGTTCGTTATCCAGTGATTTACCTTCTTCAACAGTGATAACGCCTTCTTTGCCTACTTTAGCCATTGCTTCGGCGATGATGCTGCCGATTGACTCGTCGGAGTTGGCAGAGATAGAACCTACCTGCGCAATTTCTTTCTCGTCATGGCAAGGCTTTGACATTGCTGCCAGAGCTTCCGTTGCCGCAAGAGTTGCTTTATCAATGCCGCGTTTCAGGTCCATCGGGTTCATGCCGGCTGCAACTGCTTTCAGGCCTTCACGTACGATGCTTTGTGCCAGTACAGTTGCAGTCGTTGTACCGTCACCTGCGATATCAGAAGTTTGCGAAGCAACTTCCTTAACCATCTGTGCACCCATGTTTTCGAACTTGTCTTCCAGCTCGATTTCTTTGGCCACTGACACACCATCTTTTGTGACGGTGGGTGCGCCAAACGCCTTGTCTAGAACGACGTTACGTCCTTTCGGGCCCAGCGTCACTTTTACAGCGTTCGCCAGGGTATCAACACCGCGCAGCATCTTTGCGCGCGCAGTGTCAGAAAAATGTACTTCTTTAGCGCCCATTTCTTATTTCCTCTGAATTTTGTTTGGTGAATTCGGTGTTTGATCAGGTGATTAGTCAAGAATGCCCATGATGTCGTCTTCACGCATCACCAGCAGCTCTTCACCTTCAATCTTGATTTCGGTACCGGAATACTTACCAAACAGAATCTGGTCACCTGCTTTAACATCCAGCGGACGAACGTCGCCGTTGTCAGCAACCTTACCGTTTCCTACGGAGATGACCTCACCACGCATCGGCTTTTCAGCAGCCGAATCGGGAATCACGATGCCCCCTGCGCTAGTGGTTTCTTCTTCCATTCGCTTGACGACCACGCGATCGTGCAACGGACGAATTTTCATGACTTCACTTCTCCTGCAATGCTCTGAGTGGGATTCACTCGATAGTACGAAAATGATTGCTTATTAGCACTCATACGAAACGAGTGCTAATTGTAGCGACAGATTTTTCAATTTCAAGGGTTGCTGCCCTGCTAAACCAGTAGAAGGTCGGAAAATGGCAAAATAATTCTTGCCCCCGGCACCCAACACTTCTTGAGCGCGGTTCCGAAGGACAGTGACCCTGGTCAAGATTTAGCGGAAGTTAAGGTGATAAGGCCAGACGCGCAAGAAGATACGGCTTAGCCGGCCACGCGAAGTTAAGGAATGGCGCCGTTAACGAAAAAAAGCTGCTGGATCAAGGATCTTCACGCTTGTAGGACCCTTCAATGACGTCTCCTTCAGCGCCCGGCCGATGTGGTTGACCCGTATTTCCCATGCCGGGGGAAGGCCCCATACCAGGAGCACTGCCAGCCGAGGGCGCTCCGCCAGAAGAACCCACTCCACCCCATACTCCAATTACCGAGCGCGAAGCCAGTCGGCGTGCCATCCATTGGCGGGTGACCGGAATCAGACAGCAAAAACCGAAAATGTCTGTAACAAAACCTGGGGTAAGCAGCAGTACACCGCCGATCAGCAACATGATGCCCTCCATCATCTGCTCGGCAGGCAGCTGTCCCGATGCCATACGCTGTTGTGCCCTTGTCAGAGTCGCAAGGCCCTGCTGGCGCAGTAAAAACGTGCCAAGAATGGCGGTAGCGATGATAATTAACAAAGTTGGCAGCAATCCAATGCTGCTTCCCACCTGTATAAGTACCGCAATTTCTATAATCGGGATTAGTATGAAAAGTAGAAATAGGTATGGCAATTGAATCTCCGGCAGTGTCTCACGAATTTCTAACAGATTTCTATCGCTCGGATTTCGCTCAACTTTGCTGAAAAAGCTGAGAATGTAACGTCCTGTTGCGACTTGCAATTCCCTGTATCGATTGCAATTTTTCGATTATTTGAGACGTTTATCCTGTTTGGCTGTTCACAATACAAACACAGTTTGTCACAAGATTGCGCTCAAACTGCAGCTATATTTATGAAACTTATGGCTTGAAACTGGTCTTACAAGCCGCAGGACAGCGAGTTTTCGAAAGCCTTTGCAGTTCTGCATATTCTGTAGACCACAGTATTCTCGGCACGGTAAAAGATTGACGTAACGAATTAACGTAACGTAATCGCCGAGCAAGTATCGATATACTACCGCGCCTAGCTACTGGTTGGCGGCTAGCCATTGGGACAGTTGTGTTAATGATAGATCGGTTAATGATAAATCGACATACCAAGGGTTTACCCGCTTCGACTCGGCACGCGCTTATTACGCGTGCACTTGTCACGCGTGCATTTACTACGTTAAGTCTTTTCGTTTGGACTTTCGCTGCCAGTGCGCAATCAAGTCTGTCTGGCCTGATGGGCGAAGCGTCGGAAGTTCTCGACCCGGATGTGGCTTTTGTACTTGAAGTTGTGCCAGCCGGCGATAACCGTGCAACAGCAACCATCCTGATCTCGGAAGGGCATTATCTGTATCGCGACAAGACAGGCTTTCTGCTGCCGAATGACCCTGACGTACAAGTAAACGTAAGCGGCCTTACACCCGGCAAACTCAAACACGATGATTTTTTCGGTGATGTTGAAGTTAACCGCAAGATAGTTACTGCCGAATTAATGTTCGAACATCAAGGTACCGCACGTGATGTCGAGCTAAGCGTGGGTTATCAGGGCTGCGCTGACATTGGCATCTGTTACCCGCCACAAACTAAAACCGTCAACTTCACCCTCGCTGATGCCACTAGCAATGACGTCATGGCCGCCATTGCGGATGCAGGCTCGTCCGGAGGCAGCGGCGGATCGGGCGACCCTGTCTCATCGATACTCTCAACGACACCGTCCGCTGACATCAACAATGCTACCGCGGCCAGCAATGTGACCGGCAATGTCAGCACCAACTACAACACCGTCACTGCTGAAGCCGGTGTTGTTGGTACAAGTTCGGCTGACACCGCTTCCGCGAGCACTGTGAATCTGGGTCTTTCAGAACAGGACCAAATAGCAAGCAAGCTTGGCAGCAGCAGTCTGCCAGTAATTATTGCGCTATTCGTCGGTCTGGGCGTCTTGCTGGCATTCACACCTTGCGTACTGCCGATGGTTCCGATTCTGTCGGGCCTGATAGTCGGCCAGGGAGAAAAAGTCACCACAGCTCGTGCGACCCTGCTGTCTGTCATCTATGTCCTGGTGATGGCACTGACCTACGCAGTTGCTGGTGTACTGGTGGCAAAAACTGGAGCGGGCACTGGCTTTTTACAGAACCCGTATGTACTAACCGCATTCGCAGTCATTCTCGCGATTCTTTCGCTTTCAATGTTTGGCTTCTATGAACTGCAAATGCCGGTCGCATTGCAAAACCGCCTCAACAGCCTCAGCAACAATCAGAATGGAGGCAGTGTCGCAGGTGTGGCTGTAATGGGTTTTCTATCAGCACTTATCGTCGGGCCCTGTGTCACAGCTCCGCTGGTAGGCGCACTTATTTTTATTGCTGATACCGGTAATGCTCTGGTTGGCGGAACAGCGCTGTTTGCATTAGGTATCGGCATGGGCATACCGTTGATTCTGGTCGGTGCTTCCTGTGGTAAGTGGCTGCCCAAAGCCGGGGTCTGGATGGATCGCGTCAAAGCGGCATTCGGTGTCATGCTTCTGGGTCTTGCCATCTGGATGTTGTCGCGCTTCGTTGCTCCAGGCGTCACCATGTTGCTGGCAGCAGCTCTGGTTATTGTTACCGGTATCTACATGGGAGCCCTGGATTCATTGCAAGAAAGCGCTGAAGGCTGGCGTCGACTCTCAAAGGGTGCAGGTGTTATCGCTCTCGTCTATGGTGCGAGCTTGCTGGTCGGTGCGCTGGCCGGTGGACACAGCTTGATGACGCCTTTAAAAGGAGTCACTAGCGTTAGCGCAGGTGCAGCTGGCAATGCACAGCTTGCCAGCTCGACCCATGCAGGTGGCGAAGCTGAATTTATGGAAGTCAAAGGGCTGGATAATCTTAACGAGTTTGTAAAAACTGCTGGCAGTAATGGCAAGCCACTGATCCTCGATTTTTACGCCGACTGGTGTGTATCCTGTAAAGAGATGGAAGCCTTCACTTTCACGGATCCGGCTGTTAGCGAGCAAATGAACAAAGCGGTCCTTGTGCAAGCTGATGTGACCAAGAACGATAAGCTAGACAAGAATCTTCTTAAGGAATTTGGCCTTTTCGGCCCTCCCGCCATTCTGTTTTTTGCACCCAATGGTGAAGAACTCAGAAATGCGCGCGTCGTAGGCTTTATGAACAAGGAAAAATTTCACCAGCACTTGTTGAATGTCTACAGCAGTATGGGCCTGTCAACCCGTACGGCAGCGCTTCCCAATACTGATCAATCAGACCGCGTTGCGTCACAGTAATTTTATTCAGGCAACATTCCAGACGACGGCATCGCGATAATTGGCTATCAGTTAGCCAAATCAGCAAAATCGAAGACTGAACCAAAAACATCGCTTAACAACCGCCAGGATTAGGGGCACACTCTCGCCCCATGAAACGCTTATTTGTAGTTGTTATCGCCTGGGGACTCTCATGGTATGCAATAAGGCTGCAGGTGGGCGAAGTTGCTCCCGTGGTGTCTGTGGGCTGGCGGTTTCTTATCGCAGGCATCGCACTACTGCTTTGGTTGACACTACGGAGCAAATTTGAATTTCCAGCCCGTAGCTGTTGGCCAAAGATTGCCGGCCTGGGGGTATTCCTGTTTGGCGCTAACTTTGTCAGTTTCTACTACGCCGCACCCCACCTGCCCAGCGGATTGATATCTGTGATCTTCGCAATGGCAGTATTTGTTGTTGCAATCAATGAATGGGTGTGGCGGCGCAAAAAGCCGGATGCCAAAACCATGGTTGGCGCAATGTTCGGTATAACGGGGTTGTTACTGCTGTTTGGCCCAGCGGTCATCGGGGATCCGAACCAGAACCAATCCAGTCAGGGCGCGATACCTCTGCTTGGCCTTGCGCTTTCAATTCTGGGCACCTGGTTTTTCTCCATCGGCAATCTGATTACCCAATCACTGCCAAAGGATTTACACATGCCCAGCATGATCAGTTGCGCGATGTTGCTGAGTGCTGTCACCTGCCTGGCTATCGGCTTGTTTACCGGGAATTCCCTGGCGCTGCCAGCCGAAACTGTCTATCTTGCGGCACTTGCCTATCTGGCCATCGGCGCATCGGTCATCGCCTTTATTTGCTACCTTTCGCTGGTTAAAACTAATGGCGCGGCGAAAGCAAGCTATGCGACGGTTTTATTCCCGGTAGTAGCACTCGGAATTTCTACGGCACTTGAAGGGTATGAGTGGTCACTACTTGCCGCTACTGGCGCGGCTCTGGCTTTAATAGGTGCTTTTATCGTTTTTCGCCCCGTCAAAACAGCCAAGGCTTAGTCGCAATGGTAAATTGGCCAGAATAATTTCTATTTGTTGATGACATTCTGCAACTTTTTCACCGCTTCTTTTGCGGCTTCACCGGCCACTTCACTGGCGCGTTCAGCAGCAGGCGCGAGTTTATCACCCGCCTGCTCCGCAAGTTCTGTAGCCCGTTCAGCAGCGTCCTCAGCAACGCGACGCGTTTCCTTGGCAGTTTCTTTTGCAGCATCCTTAACTGCATCACCGGTAGCACTCAAACTGGCACTGGCCAGTTCCTTGAGGCTCATTTTCTCACCATTGATACTGACTGACGTAGGCGCGGTTGCCCACTTACCGCTATCGCTGTTGAGGCGCTGCCAGCCATAGGTGCAATCAATAGTGCCGCTTTCATCATCAATTTTGTAATCAGCTGAAACCACTTTCGCGATATTGGTTTCACTGACGGAAGTTTCCCCCCATTCAACTTTGCCGAGCGCCTTTTCGACCACACTGTGGCACATGGTGATTTGCGGATTGCCGCCCTGACCACAGGCTGCAAGCAGGGCAAGCGGTAGCAGGGAAAACGATCTACCTGGATTGCCGCTGGCGCGTGTACATGTATGTTTGAAAATTTGGATCAGCATGATGAAAACCACAACCGGGATGGCCGTGCAGAATACCAAACTCATTCCCGGCAACACTATTGCAGCTTGGTTAAAAATCTAAACATCCTGGCTAGACCAAAGCGGGTGCAGGTGCGAATGACAGCTCGGTGTCATTGATATGATTGAATGTGTTTGTCAGAAAAATCGTGCTGGTTACGAGAACAATATCAAGAAGGTTTCTATCCGTTATTCCAGCTTCACGGACCGTTGCCATGATTTCATCAGGTAATGTTCCCGGTTTTTCAAAAAAAGTCCGGGCTACACTGACAATAGCATCAAGCCGTGGCTCTCCTGTAGCATCACCCTTACGAATTCGAATTTGCGCATCGGCGTCAAGCCCGGCCGTTTTTGATTTTACTGTGTGCACAGACAGGCAGTAATCACAGCGGTTTAATTCACTGACGGCCAGTTTCACGGCTTCCACTTCTCTCGACTCCAATGATCCAGCCTTGATTGCTGCTTCCATAGCCAGATAAGCCGACAACGCTTCAGCACTGTTGCCCATTTGCCGGTAAACCGCTGGTAGTTTGTTGCCGGGCACTACTGACTGCAGTTGTTCGCACAACTCAGCACCCATTTCATCATCGCGAGCTTCGTGAAGTCTGGCCATTTTGCTAACTGATTATTTGAGGATACGGGATCAAAGACAAGTACAGCCTACCGGAAGGCTGCTAAAACGACCACCTGGAATAAGTTCGATGAAAGATGAAGATCAAAAAAAGGAGCACCACCAAAAAGGGGCTACAGATTGTAGCCCCCGTGTCTTGGCTGATAGGTCAGCCAACATCGGGTGTCTCGAATTCAGTCCGGATTAGCGAAGAGAAATCGAAGTAACACCCAGGGCTGACCTGCCCAGATTCAAAACACTCGACATTCGATCACCTCCTGAGTTGGTTGCTAGTGGAACTATGAGATTAGCACTTTCAGCACCAAATTGCGCGTGAAGTAGTAACTTGCAGTGACGCAACAGGCAAACCGGGATAATTCGCAGCTCGCATAACCCGTTTTGCCGATATCGGCACCAAGATACTGCCCGTTGGCCAGTGCCGGCACAGCGTCAAAGTCTGACGCGCTTTGCTCGCTCCATATAGCCCAGGCCCAACCTGCATTGCGCTGCCGGCAGACCAGCCGATTCAAGCAGTTGCAACATGCTACCCGACCAGCTTTGTCGCCAGCGACGCCTGTCAATATGCGCTGTTTTTACACTTTTGGCCTCACCGAATAGAGCAAGAATGAGATTCTCATAACGCGGATGCGTCAGCTCGACTCCCAGGGAATAATTGGCAGCAACAGACCTTGCGGCATTGAATTCAGCTCTGTTCGCGTTGTTAATCACCAGCGCTCCCCCCTCAGCCATCAATTTACTTAACCTGACTGCCCATAAACCATCAAATGCAACGCTACGCCCTAATTCTTCTTCGCTGTGGCCAAACAGATCGTCAATCACAAGATCAAACTTCGGGCCTTTGTAATTTGCCACCCATTCAACAGCATCTGCAGCAGTCAATTTAACCTTGCGATATCGATTGAGCCCAAACCAGCGCCGTGCAATCGCAAGATGTGTAGGGTCAAGATCGACACCCTGTACATGACCCACATCAAACAGTGCCAGCAACTGTCTGATGACAGCACCTCCGCCCACACCCAACACCAGTACCCGCATGGGACGTTTCCCCTGAAGTGCTGCTGCCACCGGAAATGCTGCCAGACCCAACAAGTCCCAAACTGCGTCACCAAACACGCGATCCGGGTTCCACTGGCTGTGAAAAACACCATTGCTGTAGAGACGCACCGATTGGCCGGCACTGCGAACCTCATAATGACAACCGTCAGACTGTTTTTGCCAGAGCAGTGCCATCAGATAAAAGTAATTGCCATTGCAAGGTAATTTCGAATTGTAGAATGGAGAAGCTGCATTACGTGTGGTCTAATTTCAACATGAACAACAAAAACGACAATGACCGCGCCGAATTGACCGATTCAGCTGATGCTAGCAGAAGTAACAAGCTGAACGGTGCGCAAACACTGGTAGCAGCACTGGAAAGTTCAGGTGTCGAAGTGTGTTTCGCCAATCCGGGGACCTCGGAAATGCATTTCGTCGCCGCGCTGGACCAAAGCACATCACTGCGTTCGGTATTATGTCTTGCAGAAACCGTGGTTACAGGTGCTGCCGACGGCTATGCACGCATGACCGATAAACCGGGGGTGACCTTGTTGCACACAGGTCCCGGCCTAGCCAACGGACTGTCTAATTTGCATAACGCAAAAAAGGCCCTGACACCTGTGCTTAACATTATCGGTGACCATGCCACCTACCATGTCGAGTACGATGCACCCCTGACAGCCGATATCGAAACTATCGCACGGCCGGTCTCATCGTGGATCAAGACCAGCCGTGATGCCAACGACATTGCAGCCGATGCGGCACAGGGTCTCGAAGCTGCCACCAAACACCCGGGACAGGTCGCCAGTCTGATTTTGCCAGCAGACACAGCCTGGACACCCACTGAACCATCCGCAACGTCCGCAGCCCCGACACAGGTTGCCCGCAGACAGGCAGGTCCGCCACCAAGCCCGTCTCGAATCGATGCAATAGCCAAGCTACTGCAACGTGGCGAACCTGCTGCCTTGATACTCACTGGCACATGCCTGCGCAAGCGTGGCTTGGATGCCGTTAGCCGTATCAAACAAGCCAGCTGTGCAGATTTTCTGGCACAAACTTCTAACGCCAGGGTGGAACGCGGTGCCGGGCGTGTATTCATTGAACCGGTACCTTACGCTGTGGATCGTGCACTGCAACGCCTCAGCGGCTACCGGCACATAATTCCAGTCTGCGCCAAAGCACCGGTGGCGTTTTTTGCCTACCCCGATAAACCCAGCACACTTAGCCCGACCAATGCCAATATAGAAGTTCTGGCCAGAGAGGAGGAAGATGGAGTCGCCGCTCTGGAAGCATTGGTAGATGCGCTGGATGCCAATCACTTTGAGCCGGAGTACGAACCGGCTTTGGTTGCAGATGCCCCTGCTGACAACACGCTAAACGCTGACAGTATTGGCAGGATAGTGTCGCGACTTCTACCCGACCATGCCATTGTGGTGGACGAGTCTATCTCCTCAGGTGCTGCCTATCCGCAGATGCTGCGCGGCTCGGCTCCGCACGATTGCTTGCAAATCTGCGGTGGTTCTATAGGTGCAGGGTTCCCATTGGCAACAGGAGCTGCGATTGCCTGTCGTGATCGTAAAGTAGTGACCCTGCAGGCAGACGGCAGCGGCATGTATTCGTTACAAGCCTTATGGACACAGGCGCGAGAGAATCTCGACATTACCACCTTGATACTGTCGAATCGTGCTTACGCCATATTGAAATATGAATTGCAAAACGTTGGAGCAGTCGCAGGCAAGACCGCAGGTGAACTGATGGAATTGAATAACCCGGAAATCGACTGGGTGGCCATTGCCGAAGGTATGGGCGTTACAGCACAACGCGTCACCGATAACCAACAGTTTGAGCAACAATTTGCAGCCGCACTACAGCAAACAGGCCCCAGACTACTGGAATTGGTGATGAGCTGACAAGGCTCGATCTGCACTCCCCGACTGGCCACTCAAACACAGGAAATTACCAGGCGTTACTGGACCCGAGCTTTACAACCGGGTTTCTATTGTGTATCACCGGGCATTCGCAATAGCAGTTGCAGCTGCATCGAGTGCCGCATCACCATGCTCATAGCCAAGTGCTTTCAAGCCGGTATCAATTGTCGCCAGAGTGCCGAGCAACATATGCGCATTAAGGTGCCCCATATGACCAATACGAAACAGATTATCGGGGTTGCCACCAAATACCGCATCCAGCGACAGACCGATGCCTAGCGTGACACCGGCCTGACTATCACACCACTCACGCAGTGCAGTCGCATTGAGATTACCCGTTTGCACTGTGGTCACCGCCGTCGTGCGTCGGGACGGGTCAGCGATGTTGCAACGAATACCGTCTTCACGCCCACCGCCCCAGCAATCAACCGCGGCCCAAACGCCAGCAGCAAGTCGCTGGTGACGTTGCCAGACATTCTCCATGCCTTCTTCAAGCAGCATATCAAGCGCTGCACGTAAGCCAAACAGGTGATGCGAAGGAGGCGTACCACAAAACTTTTGGTAGAACACCTTGCCGTTAACCCGTCTGTCCCAATCCCAGTATCCTGTTTTCAGGTCAGCTTTAGCGTGTGCGTCCCAGGCTTTTTTGCCAATAAAATTGAAGCACAAACCAGCAGGCGTCATAAGCCCTTTCTGGCACGCTGCGACAAGAACATCAACGCCCCAGTCATCCATCAGAAAACGATCACAGGCAAGTGATGCAATACAATCAACCATTAGTAGTGCCGGGTGGCCCACAGCATCCATGGCATTGCGCAAACCGGGTATGTCATTCAGTACCGATGAAGCGGTATCAGCATGGACGGTAATCACGGCTTTTATCTGATGCGTCTTATCCCGCTCCAATGCTTCCGCGACTTTTGCGGTATCAACAGATGCGGCGCCGCCGAAATCCATGATTTCAAATTCAATTCCCAGCGGTTCGGCTATATCAATCCAGCCAAGCGTAAAACGTCCTGTTACCAAGGCCAGCACTTTATCACCGCGACTCAGGGTATTACACAGGCTGGCTTCCCAGGCTGCATGGCCGTTGCCAATATAAATAACAGCATCACCGGACGTGCCGGCCACCTTGCATAAATCAGGGTAAACACTGTTGGCCAGGCCAACCAGATCTTCACCGTAAATATTGGGTGAAGCCCGATGCATGGCATTCAGAACCGCGTCCGGCAGGACTGAAGGGCCCGGGATAGAAAGTTGCCTGGTTCCGTTTGCGATTGACACTGTCATTAGTGGAGATTCAGATTTGGTATAGAAGAAGAATAGTTAACCCTAGCGGCAAGATTCAGGGGCTTGCACCCGGTCTACTATGCCCGATTGTGAGAATTGATTCACTATTCAAACGAACAGGTCCATCCGGCATGCCACATATTTACAGCTAGGCACACACCTGCGCAAGTCATCTGGTAATCTTTGACCATACCGCGTGGCGTTATCTACGGCTGTACCCGGACAAACCATGAAAATTGAAATGCGAGTTAGACTTGAACCATTCCTGCTGATTGCCCTGCTGTGCTGTAGTGCGGGACTATGGGCAGTACCCGGTGATTTCGACAATGACTCAATTTTGGACGAAGTCGATGCTGATGCAGACAATGATGGGATTCCCAACATTAATGAAGGTACAGGTGACTCCGATCTTGATGGACTACCAGACTTTCTCGATCTTGACTCTGATAACGATACCATCCCTGATATTTTTGAAGTGCTCAAAGATCGCGGAATGTTGTTTGCACTGGATGCCGATCTTAATGGCCAGATTGATCCGGGTGTAAACCTTGGCAATAACGGCCTTGCCAATCTGCTTGAGGTGTTACCCGATATGCAGAATATAAATTTCGTTATTTTTGATACGGATTCCGATCGCGTACCGGATCATCTGGATCTTGATTCAGACAACGACGGCCTTAGTGATCGAATCGAATACCGCAACATCCCGGATCTGCAATTTGCACAAGTGGGCGCCATCTCCGACCCGGATCTGGACGGTCTGGACAACCGTCCCGATTTCTTGCGCGTATTTTTCGATACTGATGGTGATGGCGTAGAGAATGCCATCGATACAGACAGTGACCAGGATGGTTTGTCAGATCTGCTGGAAAATTCCGATATCAGTTTTGATCGTGACAACAATGGTCGTATCGACCAGTTCCTGGATGTTGACGGCAATGGCCTGCAGGATTCCCTACAGGGTGCGCCCCTGCAATTCCTTGATGCAGATAGTGACGGGGTACCGAATCACCTGGACCTGGATAGCAACAACAATGGCATATTTGACGCGCAAGAGGCAGGTCTGGCTAACGTAGAAGGAGTTTTTGTCTCCAACCAACCACCGCAATTCATACCACCACCCGTTAACAATGAGGTGGTTGAAGAGGAAACCGATGAGGTGGTTGAAGAGGAAACGAATACAGTTCCCGTAGTGGAGATAGATATAGAACCGGAACCAGTGCCTGCTGATCCGGTGGTCACGGTGGCACCAACCACCAACCCGACTGCAAGCACCGGGTCCAACACCGTGGTTGACGCAGAAAACAACTCCGCAACCAACACTGTCACGTCCAGTAGTTTTGATCCGGTCGAAAACCCGATCAGACCTGCCAACACCACGATTACAACAGGACGAGACGGTAGTGTTCTCGGGGCTGTTGGAATCGAATGGCTAATGCTACTGGGTCTGGTTGCGATGTTCAGGGTTTGCAGAACTCGACTGAACCAGGCCTGCAATTCTGCAATTTGATTTAGCTACATCCAGCCAGGCACAAAAATCCGGACCATTAACGTCGGCTGTCCGGCGACAGAAGTGGATTATCCGGGGGTTATCCGGCTTTGATGCGAAATTCAACGCGGCGGTTCTGTGCACGACCTGATTCGGTTGCGTTGTCAGCGATGGGCTGCAGCTCACCGTAGGCCAGTAATTCAATCCTGTTTTCAGGAATATTCTGTCGTACCAGATAGTCACGCACATATTCAGCACGCATCATTGACAGCTTGTTGTTGTAATCAATACTGCCTCTTGAATCAGCATGCCCCTCAATCTGCACTGTTGCCGATGGTGCCGAGCGCAGGATGGATGCCAATTGATCAAGTTTACTTAACTCTGCGGCGCCGGGTTGATGACGATCAAATTCGAAAAATAGTGTGGGCAATTCAGCCGCAACCAGAGAAGGCCCGTTTGATAGCGGTTCAGCTGGGGGTGGAGCGATCTCAGCCTCGGGCTCAGGCACGGTTAATCGTACCAAGGGCTCCTCTTGCTGTACCAGTTGGCTGGCACGACCCGATCGACCACCGAATCGTTTTACTAATGACGCCGTCACCTGACGCGCATCAGTATCAAAAGAATTGAATTCGGTGCGCACAGACCACCCGCTACCAACACCATACTCCAAGCCCGCCCCCAACCAGAGTTGGGTATCGTGTTCCTGACGAAATGGCAATGAAGAATCGTTTATCAACACACCGGCACCTGCCTTCAAGTAGCCTGAAAGACCATTACGCGATGAACCCGAATTGCGTTGCGTATTAAAGAGATATAGAAGACCGTTCAAACCGGCAACCTGGTAATCGATACTACCCACGGGATCGCCCAGGAAATCCACTGACGGTGCGCCAAGATTAGCGTACTGAAATTCAATAGCAAACCGTCGACTTAGATCGACTCCAGCGTACAGGTTGAAAGACTGGTCGTTATCTTCTGACAACGTCAGACAATCACAGAAAGCATCCGGTTGCAGTGTCGCCAGACCCGCACCCACGCCGATAAACCAGCGTGTGCTGTCTTCGTCTGCGAAGGCCGTAGATTGTGTCGCCACATGCAGACCGGTGCAGGCAGCTGGCAACAAAGCTGCTATCGCTGTCCACTTCAGACTAAAGGTACGTTTGACCGCAATTGATGCAACAGTTAGCGGAACGAATCCAGAAGCTACAAGTTTATAGTCCGCACCCGTGTTTAAAGGTGCTGCACAAGCCTCGCTATCAACATTACCCAGATCAATAAAATCCGCGGTTGCAATCTGCCAGCAGTGAGCATATGTAATTCCAGCACTCATCGCACGTGAGCTCCTTCCAGTGCCTCTTTGAAGGAATAACGACGACGCACTAACAACAGAATACCCGCAAAAAACAGCGCCAACGGGCCTGTCGCCCCGGCACCGTTGCCATCAATACCGGTCAACAGGCCAATAGTCTCGCAATCGCATTCGTCGAAATCATTGATGCCATTGTTGTTAATGTCGCTGAAATTACCCGAGTCGATTTCAGCCAGATCTGCGGCCGTAATAGCGTCGCTTCCTGTACCGCTGCCGTCACCTGAACCACTGCCATCACCTGAACCACTGCCATCGCCTGAACCACTGCCATCGCCTGAACCACTGCCGTCGCCTGTGCCACTGCCGTCACCTGTGCCACTACCATCGCCTGTGCCACTACCATCGCCGGTGCCACTGCCATCGCCGGTGCTACTACCATCGCCTGTGCCCATGCCATCGTTTATTGGTTGAGCCAGCCCAAAAGACAGCTGAGGTGATGCTGAAACAGTAAAACTCAGCGGGTTACTGCCCTGCACCGATCCAAAGCCATCAGGTACCTGTGAGTCATCGATATCAAGCAGTAGCCAGTAATTGCCGTTAGGCAATGCCGGTATACGAATATTGCCATTGCCATCAGTCACAAAACGCTCACCAACGCGCGCATCTTCAGCATCAAATACACCGTTGTTATTGTCGGCAAACAAAGCCAGTGAGATGTTGGGCAGATCCGGTTCTTGCTGGTCTTGAAATCCATTTCCATTGTCATCGCGGAACACATGCGCATGAGCTACAGATGTGCCACCCAGCAGGTAGTAGGCTCCCATACCACCATACAAATCCGCTGAATTGCCGGTATCGGCGGGAAAAGTTTGAGGGTCCAGCAAATCATGGCTAGCGGCATTAACATCAGTTGCGAAAAAGGAAATCCCAAAGTAGGTTTGTCCTGCACTTAAACCAAGATCTCCAACGCTGACAAAAGCCATTGCTACGGCATCCCGGGATTCCCCGACACTCACTGGAGCCATCGTGCTGTCGTCGCGCCTTAACAGTGAGTACTGATGCCATTGAAAGGTCTGGCCATAACACAGTTCGGATGGATCGCAGCCCAGCGGATTCACCGTCACCAAGGGAGCATACTCAACAGGTTGACCGGTGGCATCAAGCCTGGTGATCGCCGCCAGCTGCACCGCATTATCACCGCGCATCTCGGCCACCACATGACCCGAAGCCTGCAGCAGGCCATCCTGGACCGGTGTCACAATCCCGCCATCAAAAATAATATCAATTCGCTCCACATTGCCTGCAACACCCGATAGCGATGGCGCATTAACTCCATCAGGGCTATTGGTGAACGTATCGAGTGACCCGCGATTAACGATTCTTCCCGCCAATAAGTTTTCAAGACCGCAAAGGGCTGTTGAAGTGGCTGGGAAGGCAGGCTGGAGGTCGGTAATGGAATCCAGGTTTTCAGCAAACAAGCCGCATACATTCTGCCCAGGGCCATCGGCATACAACACTTGCACGCGCGAAGCAGTAGTTACATAGCGATAACGGTTGTTCTGGAAATCAAAGCCATCCAGCTGCTCATTCTGTCCAATACCCCAGCGGTAGTTGACACTATCACCATTATCATCAGTGACGCTGTATTGCAGGGGAATGGCGGCTGTACGGGTCGTATCCAGTGCCGAGATTTCGCCTCGAGCCTGAACCTGACTGCTTGACAGCAAATTGCAGATTACAAACAACGAAGATGCAGCGAGCCTACTGGCTGCAGCGGCGGGACGATTGAATTTCATAATACACATCAATGCTAAGCAGACGGCTCATTATATCTACATGAGCGCGTATCTTAACTGAGAAGTTATATTAAATAACCGCCATATCTATGTGGTGCAACATGCAATTAAAACAATGGCACAAACACTGATTAAAAACATGCAAAAGAATGCCGAATACTCACTTTAGTGCGTGTACCCATTGACGAGTTACGCCATTGCTTTGACTTCAATAGCGTTAACTCAGGTAAGCGCTTGCGAATTTTCACCTGGCTGGCAGCACTAAATCATCGGCCCTGTAATTCGGCTATTGGCGACTCGATGATCAGGCCATCAAATCCCGGCACAACATTATCCGGTAGCTCTGCTGATAGCTGCTGGTAATCCAGGTCGCTATGCATGTTGGTCAGTATGGCCCGTTGCGGTTGCACGGCACTAATAAATTCGAGTGCTTCATCCAGATTCATATGGGTCGGGTGCGGGCTGCGCCGCAATGAGTCAAGCACGAGAACATCAAGCGCCTGTAAACGTTCGAGACTGTCCTCGATCGCCACTGTTTTAACATCAGGTACATAGGCGATATCACCAACACGAAAGCCCAGTGCATGAATATCACCATGCTCAACCTGCAACGGCATGGCCTCAAGGCAACCACCCTCCCCGTTGATTCTCACAAGTTCTCCGGCAGCCATCGGCAAAGCATTGCAAAAAGGCGGGTAACTGCTGCCTTCCGGCTGTTCAAAGATGTAACTGAAGGCATGCAGCATTCTTTTCGTGGTCAAATCATCCATGTAAACATCCATGCGCCGACGATGCGTCACCCAGAGCTGACGCAAATCATCGATACCGGCAATATGATCAGCATGGCCATGAGTAAGTAGCACGCCTTGTATATCGGTGACATTGGCAGCAAGCAATTGCTCACGCAAATCAGGCCCGGTATCAACCAGAACCGTGGTGATTTTTTCGTCGTTGGTCCCGGGATTTTTAACTCTCTCGAACAAGCAGGCGCAACGACGCCTGCGATTCCTGGGGTTACCGGGATTACAAGCTCCCCATTGATTACCGATGCGGGGCACGCCGCCCGATGACCCGGTTCCTAGCAGGGTAAGTCTGATTTGCTTGGGCGAACTGATATCGGCAATTCCTTCACAGCTAAGTATGGCAGTTGATGTTACCAAAAAAAAACCGGCCCTTTATCAGGACCGGTTTTCAGGTTTATATCGTTACTGCTTCTGTCGTAGACAAGCACAGGTAACGCAAGTACAGATAGTGATTGAACGCTAAGGGTTTCGTGCAATCACAGTTTGGAGGCGCGCAGAACTAACTCTGCACACCCAATCGGCAGCCGATCAGCCGTAAAGCGCGGGCACACCGACTTTTGCATGAATCTCATTACTTTGCTGCTCGCTGATGTTGAAGCCTTTGGCCAACTGATCAAGATATTGTGCTTCTGCCTGCGAATCAAGATCAATTGCCATCAGTGACATCAGGTACACCTGCTGTTCCATACCGCGCGGCACGCTGTTAATAAATGCCTGAACATCCAACGGTTGGGAAACCTCACTGTTGATGAAGTCTGCATCTTCCTGTGTGATATCGCCAATATGCTTGAGAATCTTTTCCTGCTCGGATGCATCAAAATTGCCATCACACTTGGCCGCATTCAACATCGCCCGAATCAGTAATTTTGCTTCTTCTTCCTGTTGAGCAGCCGGAGCTGCTACTTCAGGCTCGGGCTCGCCATTAAGCTGGGCGTTCAGCAAATCACCCAATGACCCACCGCCCGAACCACTACCAGCCTGCTGGTTGCCACCCAGACTGTCGAGCAATCCACCAAGGCCCCCGTTTCCACCTTGCTGGGACTGTCCACCCAGTAGACCACCAAGCCCGCCACCACCTTGTTGCTGCTGGCCCTGAGCGGCGCCGCCGAGCAAGCCACCCAGGCCGCCAGCCAAACCACCGCCTTGCTGATTTTGGCCCAGTGCGCCACCCAGCATACCGCCTAGCCCGCCGCTACCACCTTGCTGGTTCTGACCTCCTCCCAGCGCATTACCCAGCATACCGCCAAGGCCACCGCCGCTACCGCCACTGGCACCCTTTATGACGCTGGTTGCAGTTTTTGCGACCATGACACCTATGGCAATCTTTCCTAACGTACCTACAAGACTCATGTTTACTTCCTCAAAATTGAAATGGTCAAACTACAAACGCAGCTTGTGACTTGTTATTCAGTGAATCTATTGTGACAAACGCCCTTTATAAAGGCAAAAGTTGCAATACTTTGTAAAGCAGTTGTTAAATTTTGGGGCTATACTGCGCTTTTTTACAGGCCCACAGCCAAGCCCATGGCAATAGACGACGCAACCCTCGAAAAAATCCTCGAACGCATTGACGACCAGTTGCCCCAGGCACTCGAGCGTTTAAAGGCATTTCTGCGCATTCGCAGCATTTCAACTGACCCGGCTTTCGGCGAAGATTGCAGCCAGGCTGCTGACTGGCTGGTGAATGATCTGGTCGACATCGGGTTTGATGCCAAACGTCACAATACACCGGGGCATCCCATGGTGGTGGCCAAAAGCCCCCAGCAGGATGATAGCTTACCGAGCCTGTTGTTCTACGGCCATTATGACGTACAACCGGTGGATCCGTTGGAACTCTGGAAACGCGAGCCGTTTGACCCGGTGATAGAGAAACACAATGGCCATGACGCTCTATTTGCAAGAGGAGCAGCGGATGATAAAGGCCAGTTAATGACATTTGTTGAAGCCTGCCGTTGCTGGAAGGATATCCATGGTGCACTGCCACCTAACATCACGCTGTTCTTTGAAGGTGAGGAAGAAAGCGGCTCGCCATCACTGGTACCCTTTATGGAAAACCACAGGGAATTGCTTGAATCCGATCTGGCACTGGTATGCGATACCGGAATGTGGGATGCAAATACCCCAGCCATATCAACCATGCTGCGAGGCATGGTAGGTGAGGAAATCACTATTACCGGTCCATCCAGGGACCTACATTCTGGCATGTACGGCGGCCCGGCTATCAACCCGATACGTGTACTGACGCGGATACTGGGCGAACTACATAACGACGACGGTGTTGTACAGTTACCCGGCTTTTACGACGGCGTAACCGAGTTGCCGGAAAAAGTGGCCAAACAATGGGAGTCGCTGGATTTCAGTGAAACTGATTTTCTTTCAGACGTCGGACTATCGGTAGCGGCTGGTGAAAAGGGATATTCCGTTCTACAGCAAATCTGGTCACGACCGACCTGTGAAATCAACGGCATCAGCGGAGGTTACACAGGTGAAGGGTTCAAAACTGTACTGCCGTCACAGGCTGTAGCGAAGTTGAGCTTCAGGCTGGTAGGTGATCAGGACCCGGATAAAATATCCAAAGCACTTTACCAATGGGTAGAGGAACGGTTACCGGCAGACTGCGAGGTAAGTTTCAAATCCAAAGATGGATCGCCCGCCACTGTTATGCCCATTGATGATCCGGTTTTCACTCAAGCTGCTGATGCGCTGGAAGCTGAATGGCAGAAACCGGCTGTTTTTGCCGGTTGTGGCGGTTCAATACCGGTAGTGGGTTATATCAAGGACATTCTCGGTACTGACAGCTTACTGGTAGGTTTCGGACTTGATGACGATGCCATCCACTCACCTAACGAGAAATACAATTTATCGAGCTATCACAAGGGTACTCGCAGTTGGGCTAGAATCCTGCAGGCAATCAGCACGCGATAGGGGTAGGGATAGGCGGGCAATAAGCAGGCAAGAAACCCGGCTCAAAGAGTTTCAACACTCCCGATAATTTCAATCTCGCCGTCAGTGGTTTTCACTATGACTATTTCACCTGAAGCCGGGTAAACACCACTGATGGCTGTGATGTTAACCTGATGAGAAACCAGCACAGCAAGCCGCTCTGCACTACTTTCACTGCGTTTTACCAGCCATTGATGCAATTCCTCTGTCCGCGGTTCACGACGCTCGTAGTCTCGGAAAAAGGAGTTCAAGACGGGCAGATCTGCAACGTCCGGAATTAAATCTTCATCAACTTCGGTTGAGGCTAAAAAGGAACCCCGTAGCAACACAGCAGTCTCACGGCAGCGGCACCACTGGCTGGTAAAAATATCCAGCCCACCCAGACCTGCCTGCTTTAACAACTGACCAATTTTCCCGGACTGTCGACGACCTTCTTCGTTCAGATTTCGTTGTGTAGAACAATCATCCACGCTGAATTCAGCCGGGTCTCCTGTACCCGGAGCCAAAGCATGCCTGACCAGCAGTGCATAGGACGAAACACTGGATTTATCGTTTAACACACTGGCTAATTGCTGCAAAGCGGCCAGATCACTGGCATGTGATGTGGCAGCTGGCAGGCAGGGACCGAGCAATATCAATAACAACAGAAGCGGCTTGCGTAATAGTTGCGGGAATGCCGAAAGCAATACCCAATGAAATACCAGAAGTAGCTTCTTAAGGGAGGCTGAAATAAGGGAGACTAGAATAAGTGGGACTAGAATAAGTGAGGCCAAAGAAACACAGGCCCGTGAAAAATTATTGCTTGAATCTGTCATATCAGTTTCCCTGCTGCACTGTTTTTCTTTTGCCAGGACAATGCCTCGGACACACCCGGCGTGGCAAGCCCCAGAGAATCAGCACGTTCAAGTGACATGCGCAAGTCCATTGGCAAGCCAGTGACTCCTTCACCTGAAATTGTCTGCATCTTGCCTTCGTAGTCAACACGCCAATAATCCATAAGCTTGACACCAAATTCTGCACGACTCAGAACTTCTTTTCCGGCAAGATTCATCGTGCCACGCTCACTTGCAAGATCGGACGCAAGGCGTAACAGACAATCGGCTAAACTACTCGCAAGCACAGGCTGACGCAGCACATCGTTAAACAATTGCAGCGTTTGCCCGCTTTGCATTCGATCAACAAACCCCTGTGTGCCACGGTCCATAGTGTCCAGGTCGTAGATCAGTGATGTGCGCACAACTATCACATCATCCAGCGTATCCAGTATGACCTTTTCGGCCTGCGCCTTGCTCACAGCATAGTGATTTTCTTCAAGCGGCTGAGCCACGGCAGTGTCAGCAAAGGGTGCATCCTTGCCGTTGAAAACAGTATCTGAGGATACCGCCACCAGACGGCAGCCGGCACGACGCGCCGCCAGCGCGATGTTCTCACTACCCAATTGGTTAACCCTGTACATCGCATCAACATCACCGCCCGGGTTGCAGGCTGCACAATGAATGATGGCTTCAGGTTTTTCCGCCATAATGGTATCCAGAACGCGATTACGATCGGTGATGTCGAGCTTTATCGATTGCGCTGGATCACAGATTTCTGCAGCATGCCGGGCAACACCTATAACTTCAGCTGACTGTGCCGCTAAGGGAATCAGGGTCTGTGCAAGATAACCGCTAGCACCCGTGACTAGATACTTATACACCTGTGTACAAATTCCTCATAATCAAGCCAACCTTGAAGACCGGTCTGGCAACGGCCGTGATAATAACACTGTCGGGTTGTGTAAGCGCCAACAACTATTGTGGCAACGAACAACGCGACTGGAACAACCTTGATTTTCCGAAAGATCGCTATTGTTCAGTACCTGACTTCCTGCCCTTTGCTGATCACTACGAAGCTGCTAACAAGGCGGTTTGTAAAGTACACGATAATAACAGCGGCAAGTACTCAAACCTGTCACGCGTTGAAGCCGATCGTCGCTTTCTCTGTGACTACATGAAACACAGCACGCTACCCGTCGGTGTACGTCATGTGACGGGTTATATGAGTTACGCCGCTCTTCGCATAAGCGCACCCGATGAACCGGAGATCGGAAACAACGGTAGCCCGGTAGGGGAAGAGCGCAGCCCGCAGCGCTAGAACGGCTTTCGCTGACATTGATTGGGCTAACCTTGATTGCCCTACTATCTCGCTATTACAGAAATACGAAATCAACAGTCGACAGGTTGACTAATTCGCTTCAGCTTGCGTTGGCAAAATAAAAACCTGCTCAATCATTTGCAACAGATAATCATAGTCTGGATTGTAAGTGGTACGCGCGACAGCAACACCGTCAGGTGAAACGGTATGCTGCGCACCGTACCAATGTTGCGGCGCACGCAAACAGCCGAAAAATATTTGCGGCTCATTACCGTTACAAACAAGAATTTTTCTCGTTTGACCATACAGCTCGTTGCCGGGACTATTGATCAAGCTCATGTGTGACTGATTAATAATACGTAAATCCAGCCTGCTGCTGGGTCGCCTGACCTCGGTCTCAGCCAGTGTCAGGGAAGTATCATTGCTGTACATCACCATCGCCCTGCTCTCACCAACAAAACGTTTGCGATACAGGGAACGCATATAGTTTACATCCACGACCGAATCGTCAGCGGTCGCAACTAGTAATACTGGCACCGATAATTTGCGCCCTTGCCAGCGTTTTTTAAGATAGCGTGTGGTGTTGTAATACTGTGCTGCTGAATTAACCGGTATTGAATTGTATTTGGCCGGATTGTCTTCAATGATCATTCCACCAAAAACCCAGGGTTTGAATCGTTTATAGATACCCGACCAACGCAACAAACGATTAAGCTTGCTATGCCAGGCAGGGGACACCAGCAATAAACCCGCTACTTCGTCACTCTCCAGCGCCATAATGGAGGCAAGCACGCCTCCCAATGAAAAACCACCGAGATACAGGGGCGCTTGCGCCTGTGAAACGCCCTTTTTCGCGATCTCCTTTTGCCAAACACTCATGTGTTGACGAGTAGTTTCCAGCCATTGCTTGTAATGCACCCGCAGCATGGCACGCGGTGTCGTACCATGGCCCGGTAGCAGGATGGCTCGTACATCAAACCCCATCGCCGCAAGTGATTTACCCATGTCATGCCAGGAGTAAGGTGAATCATTAAGCCCGTGGATGAGCAAAAAACGCCCACGATAGGCAACTGCCGGATTAGCCTTGATCTCAAAGGGTGAATTGTAGAGCGCTTCTGCCGGTTCGCGTTGGGTCATACTAAAACGCTCGATGTGCCGACGCGCACCACTGATGTAGAGTGAAAAATCATCCTGTACTACAGGAAACTCCGTATTCACATCTGCTACCGCGCAACTGCTTAGCAAAAGCAGCAAACCGGCACAAGCAAGAGTGACCAACCGGCAGACGATTGCGATACCAGGGGAAAAGTTATTAATCAAAGACACGCGCAGCAAACTATTGGGTGAAACATCCGAGGGACATAATATCGCCACCTGCCAGGATTACACCGGGTTTGGGCCGGGGTTGAACAGGTGGCGAGCCATTTCTTAGCTACACTATACTTTGCCAACAAGTCTGTTCTATCGCAACCTAACGGTAAATCTGCCTATGAGCTGGTCTATTCATCATGTCAATCTGGAAGCCAATGATGTTCGCCAAACAGCCCGGTTTTATGCCGAGGTGCTCGGCTTCGCCGAAGGCAGCTGGGTTTTTCCACCTGCTGAACAGGTCGGCCACATCAGTTCCGACCCCGCCAAATTAACGCTCTTCCCAACCAACACCAGTAGTAATGGCGCGAACAGCGGCTTACACCTGATCAAACCTGAACCCGAATTTGCCCGTAAAAATTCACTGGATCACAACCCGTCAATCGGTGGCCATGTTGCATTCCAGGTTGAAGATCTGGATGCTGTGATCGAGAAACTGAAAGCTGCCGGAATTCCGTATTCCCTGACCGGAACTTTTGCAATACCACGGATGCGCCATTTGTACGTTTATGACCCCAGCATGAACCTGATAGAAATCAACGAGATGCTCGACTAAGGCCGTTCTGCTCATGAACTTTGACAAGCATGTAGTCATCACCGGTGCCAGTAAAGGACTGGGTCGTGCCATGGTCCGCGAGTTTATTGCTGCCGGATTCAGTGTTACGGCCTGCGCCCGCAGCGAAGCAGCCATGCAGGAGATGCAGCACGATTTCGGCGAGCAACATCGTTTCGATGCAGTTGATCTCGCCCAGCCAGCTGAAATTGAAACCTGGTGTCGCAACACCATTGAAGCGGCTGGCGCACCGGCCATTCTGATTAACAATGCTTCAGTGATAAACCGCAATGCACCTTTGTGGAAAGTTCCAGTCAGCGAATTCCTCACGCTGACAGACATCAACCTGAATGCGGTTTTTCTGACAACTAAATATCTGCTGCCATCCATGCTTGAGGCCGGCGAAGGCATCGTTATCAATCTAAGCAGCGGTTGGGGACGTTCCGTATCAAGCGATGTTGCTCCCTACTGCGCAAGCAAATGGGCGATAGAGGGCCTGACAAAAGCGCTGGCAGAAGAATTACCGCGAAGCTCAGGTAGCAAAGGCAAAGGGTTCGCAGCGGTACCTCTGAATCCGGGCATTATCAATACGGATATGCTACAAAGTTGTTTCGGGGAATCTGCAAACGCTTATGGCGACGCCACCGCATGGGCGAAAACTGCGGTACCGTACATTTTGCAAATTGATGCTAAAGATAACGGAAAATCGCTCACGGCTCCCGGTTAGGGAGTGTGCCTGGTGAAAACGCTCCCGGCTAGGGAGCGTGTTTAACTAGCGATTAGGCACTCTGCTTACGTCTTGATTCGCCAATCGCAGTCTCGCACGCTGATCCTCGGTCAGACTCATTCTCCCCAGAGCATGCAGAGAGGCTTGCCGGGTAGATCGCTCTTCGTTTGGATTTTCAGCCACGCGAATCAGTTCGTCGCGCACCGAATCATCCGGAAAGTCATAGCCCAGTAATGAATGGGCGACATTGCTTCTAACACCCGCGTCAGGATCACTCAGGCCCTGTAATATTGTCGGCGTCAATGCTTCTGAATCAGTCCAGGTAGCTAACAAATTGTAACTTCGGGCACGCACATTGGCATCGTAGTGATTAGCAAGATCTGTAACATTACTAAGTATGCCCTGCCGTTGATCCGTCGATATGCTGCCGGGTGATGCAAACGCATTCAGTGCAACATTCAAAACACGAGGATCTTGCTCAACGCTGATGACATCGACCAGCAGATCGCGTGCGGTGCTGTTGTTGGATTGGGTTTGCCTGAGCAAGTCCAGTGCAGCCAACTGCGCTTCCGGATTGCCGGAATCAAGCATTTGGCGAGCAACATCGGTGATCACGCCGTTGTCCAGATTACCGATTAACTGTGTCAGGCGTTTCAGGCGCTCCGGATCCGTCTCGGCACTCATCTGTTCCAGCAAAGCACGTAACAATTCCGGGTCGTTCGCAAGCTGTTCGCGTGTTGCTTCGAATTGTGCATCAGATGCCCAGTCAACCCGCCCGACATCATAAATACTGACACCCGCTATTTCGTAGTCGGTAGGCAAGCTCGAGAATGAATCCGCAACGGTGCTGCCAACAGTCGCATCGTCAGCTACAGGCAAATCGTTTTCACTTTGGATTTGCGTCGCGCCAGCCTGACTTGCACCGTTCTCGTTAGAACCGGGCTCTCCAGCGGCAAAAGGATTACTGCTATCAATGACTGTTTGATCAGTCGAGGGTGAGGTGCGGTTACTCGCCACCTGCTGGCTGCCAGTATTAGCTGCTGGCTCCGTTTGCGAAGGTTTTGAAGAATAAGGATCCTTCAAATAGATAAAAAATATCGCTGCGGTAACAAGTGCTACCACAGCGACTATCAGCTTTCCAAACATCAGATTGAAAAACCTTTCATGTAGCTATTCTTCCAAACGGCAAACACAAATGTTGTGTTCGTTTCCATCTATAGCCGCTTTTAGAAGCCAGTCCCGAAAGGAACACGCGTGGTGCTACCTGGCTCTTCAGCCAATTCCCAGCCACCCCGTATTGTTCCGTCGACAAATTGGTAGAACAGAATCTGGCCAATGCAAATCGAATTATCAACGCCGTCACCGTCCGGGTCATAGAACGCCACGGAATACGCATCAAAGTCGAGATCAAACGGCTGAAACTCCATTGTGTCGCGCAAGGCACGCCATGTTTGCGGGCCGACAATTCCATCCACTGCCAGTGGCGGGTTGTCGCTCTGGAATGCAATCACAGCTTGTGTGGTTAAAGGACCGAAATCCGCGTCATCAGTTACCGGATAGCCCAGGCAATTGAGTATGCGTTGTACGCCACGTGTGTAAGAACTTTGCGCGTGGACATTTCCTTCCTGCAGCAGACAGTTATCACCCCAGTCATCGTTGACAGAGTCCGGATCCTCGCCTGAAGTACCTTCACAAGGCCCAAGATCCACCATTGGATCCTCACCACCGCCACCGCCGACGACGGTATTTTGGAAATCATCGTCTATGCCGTTAAAATCTTCGTCAGGACCGTTAGTGAAGTCTACGTCCTGAAAGTTCGGCACACCGTCGCCGTCGTTATCAGCGTTAGGATCAGTGCTTTCCAGAGGATTCTGGAAGGCGTCGTCAATACCATCAAAATCGGCATCTGTGCCAGCGGTTTGATCAACATCCTGAAAATTCGGCACACCATCACCATCGACATCACCGTTAGGGTCTGTCAGGACCACGTCGTCGCCCCCGTCAATCGGGTCATCGCCCGAGGAACCGCCACCACAAGCTGCGAGTGCCAGTGTCACTGCAGGCACCGCTACCCAGCGCAGCATGCTGATTTTTGTTCGTTGCTTCATTCATCCACCTCGTTCTTGTTCAAGCCAAGTAGTTGGTATAGTTCGTTTTAGAAACCGTTGCTTCAAACCCGGCCAATCCCACCGAGCGTTTGATTGTTTGTCGACAGTGTGGCCTGCGATAATGAACTGAACCTGAATACAGACCCACTCGCAAGCCATTGGTCAAGGATAGTAGTTCACTACTCGTGAATTACTCCATTGCTATAGGTATAGCACAGCCGATTATTTTCACTGATATTTAAACATCCCCGCAATGCTGGAAAATTACTATTAGCCAACAAAATGCCAACAATTGTGTCGCTGGGTGCACTATTCAACAACGACCAGGTATTTATTGCGCTTGCCTTTTTGCACCAGAATAAATTCATCGTTAAGCAAGTCCGCCGCGGTAATCACCGCATCGGGCCCTACCTTCTCGTTATTAATACTGATGCTGTTCTGCTTGAGGCTGCGAGTGGCTTCACTCTTGGATGGCAGAATGCCGGTTTCAGTGGAAAGAAATGTCACCATATCGAGCGAGTCGCCATGTGAATTGCGGCTGAGCGTATGGGTAGGGACACCTTCCAGAACTTCAAGTAGCGCACGTTTATCCAGCTTCATCAAATCCTCACGGTTACCCTTGAACAGTATTTGCGATGCATTGACTGCATGCTCCCAGGCGTCCAGCCCATGCACTGTTACGGTTACCTCTTTTGCCAGAACTTTTTGTAAGCGCCGTTCGTGTGGAGCCTGCTCATGCTCTTTTATCAACGCATCAATCTCATCCAGCGGCAACAGCGTAAACCGTTTGACCAGCTTTGCCGCATCTTCATCCGAGGCATTGAGCCAGAACTGGTAAAAACGGAAAGGGCTGGTTTTCTCAGCATCCAGCCAGACATTGCCGGATTCGCTTTTTCCGAATTTACTGCCATCGGCCTTGGTCATAAGCGGGCAGGTAAAGGCAAAGGCTTCTCCTCCTGCCATACGCCGGATAAGCTCAGCACCGGCAGTAATATTGCCCCATTGATCAGAGCCGCCCATTTGCACCTTTACCCCATGGTGCTTGTACTGGTAGTAAAAATCGTAGCCTTGAATGAGTTGATAGGAAAATTCGGTAAACGATATACCGGTTTCAATGCGGTTTTTGACTGAGTCCTTGGCCAGCATGTAGTTAATTGTGAGGTGTTTACCTACCTCGCGCAGGAAATCCAGCGTGTTGAAGTCCTTGAACCAATCGTAGTTATTCAGAATGATTGCCGGATTCTGCGGGTGATCGAAATCCAGAAGTTTGCGGAACTGCTTCAGCACACCTTCCATATTGCGTTGCAGAGTTTCTTCATCAAGCAGGTTACGTTCTGCACTCTTGCCAGAAGGATCGCCCACCATGCCAGTCGCACCACCAATCAAGGCAACCGGCTTGTGACCATGCTGTTGCAGGTAAACCAGCAACATTAACGAACCCAGATTGCCGACATGCAGGGAATCGGCTGTCGGGTCAAAGCCGATATACGCGGTCACTTGCTCCTTTTCAAACAGTTCTTCGGTTCCGGGCATAATGTCCTGCACCAGCCCGCGTGCGCGTAATTCGTCAAAGAGTTTCATTGTTTGTCTCGAAAAATCAGGCAAGACCGCGTCGCCCCTGTGGGCAGAGGACAGGATTGCCGTTTGCTTTACCACCAGAGAGATTCTAGCTTGAAACTAAAGCAAATAGTGCCCCTGACTGAATTAAGCAACTATCACGGGTAGCAGGGATTCGTGGTTTGGCAAGTATTTTCCGGCAGGAGCTTCCCTTGCCGGCCAATCACCGGAGAGGAAGGTTTTGAAGAGATGGCGAAGGGGCCCCTATTGGGACCCCATGCCTGAGCACAAAGACGTGCATCATGAGCGTGACAGGAAGTGCGGCATCAGATGCCGGGTTTGGTAAATTCCGGATAGGCCTCGATTCCACATTCTGACAAATCGACACCCTCGTATTCCTCTTGCTCGCTGACACGTATTCCAACAATGCCTTTTAGCAAGCCCCAGAGAATCAGACTGGCAAAGAAGGTCCAGCCGAAAATGGCAGCAATACCCAGCAGCTGGCTGCCAAAGTTTGCATCAGTATTTGTTAAGGGCACTAATAACAGTCCCAGTATCCCTACTACACCGTGTACTGAAATCGCCCCTACAGGATCATCGAGTTTCAGGCGATCAAGCGTAATGATTGAGAAAACCACCAGCACACCACCCAATCCACCAAACAGAGTCGCCAACAGCGGGGTTGGGGTTAAAGGTTCTGCCGTAATGGCAACCAATCCGGCCAGAGCGCCATTCAAGGCCATGGTCAGATCAGCTTTACCCCAGATCAGCCTGACAGTCAGAAGTGCTGCAACAACACCACCAGCAGCTGCAAGGTTGGTATTCACGAATATCAAAGCAACTGCATTGGCTTCTTCAACATTGGAGATTTTCAGTTCCGAACCACCGTTAAAACCGAACCACCCCATCCACAGGATAAATGTACCGAGTGTCGCCAACGGCATATTCGCCCCAGGCATGGGCTTGACTGAGCCATCCGCACCGTACTTACCCCGTCTTGCACCCAGTAGCAACACACCAGCAAGAGCCGCTGCAGCACCACACATATGTACGACGCCACTACCCGCAAAATCAGAAAAACCACTTTCCTGCAGAAAACCGCCACCCCATTTCCAGAATCCCTGTAAGGGGTAAATAAACGCGGTAAAAACAAGAGCAAACGTCAGGAAAGCCCAGAGCTTCATGCGTTCGGCCACAGCACCGGATACGATAGACATGGCCGTAGCAACAAAAACGACCTGGAAAAAGAAATCCGACATACCTGAGTAATAAGGGGCATCATCACCGCCCGCGGTAACCGCTTCAGTCGTATTATCAGCACCCAGCAGGAAACTGATACCGGGCCAGTATTGGGATACCGCTTCAGCAGGATACATAATGTTGTAACCCACCAGCATGTAGGCGATACAGGCGATTGCAAACAGGCTAATATTTTTGGTCAGGATTTCGGCCGTGTTCTTGGCCCGAACCATCCCGGCTTCAAGCATGGAAAACCCGGCTGCCATCCACATCACCAGCGCACCGGACATCAGGAAATAAAAAGTATCCAGCGCATAACTAAGTTCGAGTAGTTGTTCCATGATTTTCTCCTGCTTAGAGTGCTTCTGCGCCGGCTTCACCGGTGCGGATTCTGATCGCGTTTACGAGCTCGGTAACAAATATTTTTCCGTCTCCGATCTTGCCTGTTTGTGCGGTTGAGATAATGGTGTTCACGACCTCGTCGAGTTGCCCATCGTCTACGCCGATTTCAAGCTTGGTCTTGGGTAGGAAATCCACGGTGTATTCCGCACCGCGGTAAAGTTCCGTATGACCTTTCTGACGACCGAAACCCTTTACCTCAGTGACAGTGATGCCACTGACCCCCAACCCTGATAAGGCCTCGCGGACCTCTTCGAGCTTGAAGGGTTTTATAACCGCAGTTACTAACTTCATATGTACTCCACTCGGTGTTTAAGAAAAAACAGCAATGCAGAATAACGGCGCATCAACCATGCCTCTATTTTTTTACTTTATTTTCAATGGCTTAAAAAACACAGGTAGTTAAAAACAGCTTTTCAGGGGGCAAAACAGTGCGCGAATTGAGTGCAAACGCACCAAGCCGATGCGTGAAGTATTGGCGGGACAGGAACCGCTCTGCGAAGTTAACTAAAAAAGGCTAGCCCGGCGCTATGGCCGGGGAAAAGCTGATTAAGGGATGAAGACTTCAACCCGTAAAGGGCTGTATGCATTGCGCATCATGCCTAGCGGAACGGCCGGAACTGGAGAGCAAAACGCTATCGCTTGAAATGATATTGATAGTTAAGCCCAAACGATGTTCTATTGCCTTCACCACTGGTCAGCGTGCGTGCCAGCCCATCATGTGCAAAGGTAAGACTTAGCTCGTCGCCACCAAGAACGCGCATACCGACACCTCCTTCCAACTGAACACCAAACGCCTGTTCAGGCCATGCATGTCCGACTATGCCATTCAGGAAATAGCGTGGAGAGGAGGTTTGCGGATAATCGCTGGCAACACCACCGCGTGACAAAGAGGCACCAAGTGCCAGTGATGCAGATTCTTCAGCAATAGCTGTACTGATTGTGGTTGACGGCGTCAGCCTCAACTCGGCTGGAGTTCGTGACTCCCGATCATAGCGTGCACCCGATGCTGACACGGCAGTGGACCAGTTGTTACTGCCGAAGGTGCCGCGCATACCAAGCTCGGCACGTGCCTGCAAACCACGGGCAATCTTGGCTTCCTCAACACGGGTAAACAACTCACTGGCATCAACGGAGAGCCGCATGTACTCGCGTACACCAAAGCTGTTTTCGAACTCGATCGCTGCCCGGTTTTGCAAGGCTGCCACACTAAGCACCGAAGACTGGGTAGCCGGCTCATTGAAACCAAATTCAGCTGCGAACTGCCTGCTGCCATCGGCGTTTCGTAAAAAGTAACGTCCGCTTGCGTAACTGACATCGGTATCATCAGCAGCAATGAAACCGCTCGTTAATCGACCACCTTGTTTTGAATTGCCGAAATACATGGACAATGCGATCGAGTCTCTGGAATCCCGGCCATCCAGGTTATACACGTCTGAGGTCAGATCACTGTGAGTGACTTCCACGCCCACCCCGTAGTTACTACCTGCGAAGGTATGGCGTAACTCAATGCCGGTTTCATTGGTTGCCAGCTGACCGGAGTTGATCGATTTCGTTTGCGCTTCACTGTAGCTGGGTCTGACGCCTCGCAAATACACATACTGCTGTGCGGCAATTTCGCGGTCAGACAGGCTAGGCCCGCCGCGTATCGCCTGACGGGCAAGTTGCATTGCCTGTTGGTCACGACCAAGCACACCCAATGCAAGAATTCGGTTGCCAACCGATATGTTATCGGCTGATGCAAGCACAGCATCCAGCGTGTCCCGATCATTGTCGTTGAGCGCCATCGACAATTTTTGCCAGGCCGGTTGCCTGACACGTTCTTCATGAATGCGCGCCATGATCAGGCGAGCATGCTCATGACGTTGCGTTGCCATTAACCAGGCAAGGGCTACATCCTGGCGCCAGAATTTCTCGGTCTCGTTGGCTGTTGCCTGGGTATTAACCAGATACCGCGTCCATTCTTCAGCCTGTTCAGCGCCGCCATAGCGAGTCACCATGGTAGTGTATTGCCTCGCCAACTGCAGTTGGTCTTTACTGGTGGCTGACGCGATCAAGGGGCGTAGTTTACCCACTGCAAATCGACGAACCTTGTAGGCATGCTCGGCATTTCCCGCAGCTTCCAATGCATCTGAAAATGTCAGCAGCAGACTGTAATCAGCGTCTATCGTATCAATCTGTTTTTCAAACCAGAGCAGACTTTGAGAAGCATCGCCAAGTTGCAGATACCCAACTGCATAGGGTGCCCATAATTCCGAATCAGTCTGTGCTCGCCTTGAAAATTTGGCCAGGGCTGTTTCAAGAAGTGGCAAATTACCATCGCCGATAAACTGCCAAAGCAAACCACTGATAGCGGTACTGTTACCCGGCTCAAGTTCCAGCGACTTGCGATAAGCAAAACTGGTTTTTTCCTGATTACCTTGCTGTAAATGGTGATTGGCCACCAACGACCAATATCGCGGTTCCTGTCGAAGATTCGCTGTGTCACGAGTCGTTGCCAGAAAGCTATCAAAATTCTCCGGGTTATCCGTTTTGCCAGCCAATTCCATTGCATAAAGTGCATCTGCAACGTTGCCACTGTTTCGCCACTTTTCATTCGCCAATTCAAAAGCTTTGGCGTAGTTACCATCCGCCTCGTATTCTGCAAGAATCCTGCGTTGATAAAACTCCTGTTGACCGGGGTCGTCAAGCTTGTCGAGTGCGGGCCCCAGCATGCGCCCAAGCTCGGGTTCCTTGTAGCGCCAGCTCAACTCGGACAACAGGCGTATCTGATAATCACTAGCCTCTTCCAGCTCCTGACCGGACCGCAGCTTCGATGCAATCTGCGCCGCTTCCTCCGGCTTGTCCAATCGCCAATTTAATTCAGTAAGCGCAAGAGTTGATTCGGTGGTCGCACCGTAGTGTTGCTCAAACTCTTCCCAGATATTCAGCCCTTCGGTGTAATGCGCATGGCGCATATGCAACTGCCCCAGCCTGGTCAACATATAAGCTGAGCGACCATGTCTTTCGATAATTTTTCGAATCGCCGAAGCTGCCGCCAATGGCTCACCATTCAACTCATAAAATTCGACCAGATTGTTAATACCGGCATTATCCGGTTTACGCATTAATGCCAACTGAAGTGAAGCTTGCGCTGCCGATTCGGGCCGGAAATTCATTTCAGCCAGACGAACAACCTGCGCTACACTTTCCGTGTCTGGTGCTTTACGCGCTATGTATTGCCAATGTTCCTCAGCCTCATCCGGGCGCCCGGACCATTCGCTGATCTGGGCAAGCTTGCGACGGGATTCTATATTGTCCGGCTCCATTGCTACAGCAATGTTTGCCCACTCAAACGCTTCATCAATGTTTCTAACGCCTAATGCCAGATCAGCCTGTAATTTAATTGCATCAAGGTCATCACGTTCGATCTCCAGCAATTGCCCGTTCCACAATTTTGCCTGACCGACCAGATTAAGCTGGCGTGCAAGGGTGACCCCTTTTCTTATAGTCTCTACATCACCACTACGCGACTCAAGTTGCACATAAATCTGCTCAAGTGCACGTTCATTTTCACCCGAAGCAATCCAGTATTCCTGCAAACGGGCTTCAATATCCTCGGTTTTACTCCCCGGATCCAATGCAATCATTTTTTCAATATAGCCTGCGGCTGCATGCGGATCCGCTGAAGCCTGTGCCCACTTAGCGGCTTCCGAATACCACAGCGTTGCATCTTCAGTGTCTGACTCAGCCAAAGTCGCATAGAGCCTATGTGATACATCCGGGCGCCCGACCGAGAGCAAGGTACGGGCAGCCTTTTCAAGCTGCTCATCGGTTTTTGGTTGATGCACGACAATTCGTGTCACAACCTCTTCCACATCCACCGGATTACCCAATAAGCTCAACTGCGTGAGCAAGGCAAGATTGACGTCAAAAGCCGCAGAAGCCTGCAGTGGTAACTCCAGCGATTGGCGATAACAAGCTATAGCATCATGATGATGCGCAACACTGGCAAAGTAGTCCCCACAATCGCGTAATTGTTCTATCCGTACTTGATCGTTTATTTCAGCATGATTGCTTGTAACCGCTATTGAATATAACTCACGAGTCAAATCATGAGTCAGCAACAGCTTTGAAAGTTCCAGCGCACGGGAAACGTTAGAAGGTGTACGTAATTGCGGATCAGTTAACATCAGCGACAGAGTGTTCGACAGTTGCACAGTCTCTGCGTTATCCGTTGGCTTGCCACCAGCCTCCTGAAAAGCTGCGACTCCTGATTCCAGTTCTATTCTGAATTGCTGTTGTGCCGACAACTTGATGGCAGAATTCTCATCCAGTAATTCCTGCAATTTGGTTGTTTGCCCATTTTCGATTAACGAATCAACAACAACAGACAATTCACTCTGATCAACATCACCCGATACCGAGCGCGCGCGCAAATAGGCGAATTCCAGATCATCGACTAGTTGCGGTTCTGTTGAAGTTGCATTACTGGCACTTCGACCTGGCAGAAACGTCTGTGCACCCGGCAATAGAAGTACAAATGCTATGGCAAAAACTACCCCGATCAGTACGAGACTGAGCGGGTTAACCAGTTTTTCACGTCTGACAGCTGATTCTGACATCGCCTGTATCCTGAGAATTAAACTTGAAGAGGTAGGTACCGCTGGCCGATTTTTCACCTTTGAGCAGCCCCTGCTTACCGGTAATTCCACAGGAACCTACAGCATTACCACCAAGCTCCACGACGACCGGCACATTGGCAGTGACTCGAAATTTCACCGCATCACCTTGCTGATTCCAGTGTTCAATGCGGCCATTTGATGAAACCAGATGTGGAAGATCAATTTCCTTTGCACCAATGCGAAACGTCATACTGTCCGTACCATCGGTGTGGATATACATGCCATCATGCAATTGTTTCGCACCGGCAATATGCTGACTCTGAGCCAGCATTGGGTAACTTTTACCGTCAACTACACGCAGCGTTCTGACATTTCCCAGCCCCGTTGCTTTCCAGGTACCATCCAGATAACGCCCAATCCCGGCTTTACGAAAATCCGGCACCTTAAGGGAATAATCACTAGCGTATACCGGATTGATATCCTGCTTTACAGTCCATGCATAAATATCTTCCAGTGAACGGATAGCTGCGATCTTGGTACCAGCATAAAAGTGGTAGTAGATGTTCAGGGGTTTTATGCGACGCGGTTTATTGGACAACTCCAGAGTATCAATCACGCGACGAAAACCATCGAAAGGCCCTGTCCAGTCGTTGGTGAAAACGTTTTCATTCATGACGGGTGCATAGATTTGCGCGTACTTGCCAACCATTCGCACCATTGGACTCATCTGGCTTAAGCTGGCATTCGCACCCGAAATGACGGTATTACCACCGTTTAGATTAGCAAGCCCGCTTTTATAGACTTCCGCAATGACATCTTCAGTAGGCAGTGCATCACCGCTCCACAAAAATACCTTGGTTTTCTTGCCGGGCGGTGCGAGTTTGGTATCAATAAAATTGGCCGACCCGGATATCTCCTGCTCAGCTGAGAATTGATAATCTTTGAGTGGCAAGTTGTATTTGCCACTGCCTTGATGACCAGCTACTTTTTGCCACTTGAAGGGATGACTCCAGGTATGCGTTGCCAGCTCCACGTTCGGCATGGCGAATATGTCGCGCGCGACCTGGTACATTTTGTCCACGCGATCCTCATACTCAGGAAAACCGATCATCTCACCCACCACTATGGATATGGTGTGAGGTAGTGCAAAGGGCTTGAGTATTCGCTCGTGAATGACTTCCGCACCGAGCTTGCGGCCCGGCATTTCAGCCCAGGACGGCAGCGCATCGCCGTCTATATGAGCCAGAAATAAACGCTTCCCGTTTTCTGTGGACACATCCGGCATCGGTACGCCTTCAAGCTGTAGCGACGTTTCAACAAATTTGTAAGGGTCCAGTATCCAGTGCACCACACCATCAATATCAAAGTCTGCAACTGCTGGATGAAACGCATAACCGCCCCATTCACCGCTTACCACCACATCAACAACAGAGCCTGCCCCATCTGTGTAAGCCAGATGTACTTCATTAGACTGACTTTGGCTTTTGAGATTGTTGCTGAAATTTTCTATCCGCGGCACCAGATCACGTTCAAAACCAATCAGCTGGTTTCGGTGCGTGACCCTGGCAGTTTTCGCATCAAATTTATCGACAAGCGCGACACCCATTTTTCTGGCAATGGACGGTGTGATATCAAAGCCCGGATGCCCGAACGTAACAACGGGCAAACCCTGTTCAAATTGATGCTCAATCCAATCCTGATAGCCGGGCGTCTTGTATGGCGAGTAACTCCAACTCATTACTGCCGCATAGCGACCACGCAAATTTTTCGGTGGCAGTCCTTTTTCGCTTAAGTCGTGATAGTCCGGCACCAGACCAAGATATTCGACAGGTACTGCCAACAGCTTGTGCACCTCGGCTTCCCAATCAGGCCCATTGATGGTTTTGTCGTAAAGGAACATCACTTTGCGCGGTACAGGATCCAGCAATCCCACACCCACATAATCAAAGGCTGGTGTAGAAACCCAGGGAATAAAACCATGAGCCGCAACTACCTTGGCCACAGCAACTGCTTCTTTACGGCGTGACGGTGGCAGATACTCGATCGATATAACATCGAGCTGGTATTGATCTTTGGCCCTGTGTAACTGACCCAGCAACCATTCCCTGTCCGATGCTTTTACATCGACGTATTCCTGTTTGTTGTTATCCCAGGACGCATACAGAGATTCAGCCGCTATCGCTTCCAGATGGGTTGCTACGGTATCAAGCACCTCAAATCCCCGATTAGCTATCAATCGAATGCTCGGGTGTTGCAGTTTTATTCTGGCAAGAATACTCCCAAGTGCCGCTTCCTGTTGCTGTTTTGCTTCGCTGGTTTTGGCAAATAGCTGATAGCTGTCCATGGTATCGAGAAACAAACCCTGGTATCCGGCTTCGACCAGAACATCTACACGTTTCACCAAAAAATCAGCGAGTTCCCGATTAGTTAAATCGAATACTTTACTTTTCCAGGTCGTATTTTCACCCAGTACCCAGTCTGATTGAATCTGTGATGCATAATTTCGATTCGGCCCGACCTCACCAATACTCAGGTAGGCATATGGAACAGCACCATGAGCTGTCAGTGCCTGCAATTCTTCAGCTTGGATTGCATCAGGCTCCAGTATCAATCGATCAAACTGTGAAAGCTGGTCAGTGGGTGGATTGTGACCATAAAAAATGGCGACACTGCGCTTTTCCATTTTTTGCGATCCGACATTTAAAAAGCCATCTTTACCCAACTGTGCCACAGGTGCTTTAAAAATCGCAGTTTCAGTAAGAGAGCTGGAAATGGCTGATCCCAGACCAGGCTCATTGCCTGAAGATGACGATGAACTCTCACCGGCTTGTTGAATCAGTTGCCGCGGAATACGCGCAACGAGCTTTCCGATAGCCTGATCAGCCAGAGCGGTCAACGTTGAATTAACAGTACCGGTTTCAATGCCACGATCTGCCCAGACGATCTCATCCGACGCCAGATCATGCAGAGACAGCTTCACATTGACACGAGGGCGCGCTCCGTTGATATCATTTTCACGCCAATCTTCTACGCTGCCCGATAAGGCGTAACGATTACCAAGCTTTTTAAATACCCGGGAATCAACGACCATAGAACCGGTACGCTGCTCCAGATTCAGAACCGAACCGGCGCTCTCATCAGACAGGTCCTCAGGGATATAGGCTGGCCGATAGCCGGCCACACGTAATCGATTTTCCAAAATCGTTTCAGCGGAGCGAGCAGCGGTAAAGTTATTTGAATTATTGGCAATCGGCAATAACGTTATGGCAGGCTCCATTGCCAGTGCTCTGGCCGTAACCGGTGCTGAAACAGGCGCGGAAGCCGAATAATCGATTGACGGCTTACCCATACTGCAGCCAGCCAGTAAAATAATACTGGCAACAAAACCGCTCAGGTAAGCCGCTACTCTACCGCTCTTGGAGAAATTATTTATAGCGCTCATGAATTCAATCAAAGAGTTAAAGCCTGAAGTTGGCTTTTTATAGCTCTGGCAAAATATTCCTGTGCAGCACACAATCAAGGCGTGCAGCTACGGAATTTCCCGTTCATGACAATGCAGGATGCAGTATGTATTCCAGAATGGAACGAGGTCACATTTTGTGACGCAGGATTAAAGAGATGCTAATAAAGGACGAGCTTGGCCAGTTCAGTCGATACAAAGAACGATGATTCATTCCAACCATCAACAAATACTTATTGGCAGGTCGTTGTTGGCAGGTCGTTGTAGGGAAGCCGTTATTGACCAGGAAAACGATTGGTTCAAATAGTGTTTGAACTCCCGGTAAATCCAGCTACCTGGTAAATCCAACTATTTGGTAAATCCAACTATTTGGTAAATCGCATGCTAACAGTGAATTTATGCAGGTTTTTCCTGCACATTCTTTTTACCTGTTAGCTTATTTGCAAGAGCAAATTTCCCTTTTACTTCATTCTCACCACGGCGTTTTGATTTACGTTCACGGCGATCAGCCATAAATGTTTCATACTCAATTCCATCCATAACCGAGCCCAATCGCAGGATCCCTACAAAAGCCGTCGCAACCATCGACAGACCAAAACCGTAACCATAGTAAACCGGCCCGAGTTCCAGGGTAATCCAGGTAAATACACCGTTGGTAATCAACAAAGTGGCAGTCAACAACAGCGCATCTTTGAGTCTGTCGAGATAAAACAATACATTCAGCACAGCCAGCATCAAAACCTGCGCTGCAACACCGATGAGATCAATATAGTAGAGATGCACATATTTTGGTGAAATGCCCAGCCACTTGATGATTGTTGGCCCCATCAGATACAGCACAAGGACAGTGACACCCTGAACCCTGAAAATCTGGAAGATACCTTCACGTACCGCGATGACCATTTCATTACCGAGTTTCTCTATTTCCTGCAAACTCGCATTACCACGAACAGCTGAGAAAAAACCTTCATAGGCTTCGGCAAAGTCCGTTTCTATCCGCAACAGAAAAACAGCCATACCAGGGATAATGCTCAGATACGCGAGAAATATCGGCAAATCATAAATCATTGAATTGCTCAGAGGGCCAATGACCTTTTCAGACGTACCGGGATTCAACCAGAACAGCAGCTTGTCTATCCAGATGCCCAGATTATAAAAAAAACCTATAAATATCAGTATCGGAAAAATCTGCCGGCTATCCAGAAATTCCATTTTCAAGGTTTCGTTAACACGATATTCCGGAATAATAACTCCGAGCATCAAAAACAGAAGTACACAGTGGCCGGCAAGCAAACCGAACAGTAATCCACTGAGACCGAACGGGATTAACAGTATTGAAAATACCACGGTTGCCGCGTAGCCTGCCGCAAACGCATAAAGTATCAGTTTGAATTGCTTTAATCCGGCAGTAAATATAACCACGATCCAGATATTGGACAGGGTTACAAAGTTCGCAATCATCAGAAGTTCGTAGGCGAATCCTTCATCAAACAGGAAAAATGCAAGCAACAAACCTATCGTACCACTGACAATCGTAGTCAGAACCAGTGCACCAAACAGATTGGGATTAACATCGTCTTCGCGGTCGCTGTACAACTTATCAGCAATAAAACGTGTAAACATCAATTGAAACAGACCGGTCAAAACCAATGACGCACCCATTATCCATGTCACAGAAGTCGTGAATTGACGTATTTCTTCACCACCAATTTTCTGCGAAATCGCAACGATACCAATCAGCATGACACCGACAATCGAAAGCACCCAGGGCCCGGCACTTATCAATCCCGCAAAGCCATAAGCTTTCAAAGACCCGGTAAAGGAATCGTCGTTCAGGTACTTCCTAAGTTCAAAGCCTATACCAGCCACTACAGGACTCCTGCTAATTGCAGATTGACTGCAATATTGTGGTTAACAAATTCCATTGCGTTAATCATGAAGCCTTACGATTCTCAGCAACTGCTGCCTGCAAATACTTGTCATAGACATCGTGATAGCGACGAATCATGTCACGATCATCATAGTAGGTTTCAACTCTTTTGATTGCAGCATCACGTGCCTTACACCATTTTTCGCGATTGGTTAATAGCTCAACCGCAGCTTCGGCAAATAATGACGGGTTGGAGATAGGAACGATAGCACCGGACGCACCCAGTTCCTTATCTTCATCAGTGGCGCCAAATACCAGCTCACTGCAGCTACCAACATTGGTCGCCACCGCAGGTATGCCGGCCGCATAGCCTTCGAGTGTGGTCAATGGTTGGCCTTCCGAAACTGACGTAAGAACATTCAAGCCCAGCTTGGGAAACATATCAGTCGGCTTCTGGAAACCGAGAAATTTGACGGTATTACGCAAATCAAGGCTATCAACCAGCAGCTGGCACTCCTCAAAGTAGTCTTCGTCTTCATCCTGAGGACCAATCAACCAACCTTGTGCATTAGGAAGTGCTTCTTTTACAACACGCATTGCCCGAATAAAATTCTTGATATCCTTTATCGGCACAACTCGACCGATCAAACCGAGTACCGGCGGTATTTCAGCATCATCCGGGCGGCGCGCTGCTTTCATGACATCGATGTTCACACCGTTAGGGATGATGGTCAGCTTGGACTCAGGGCAACCATCAGCAATCTGACGTTTTCGGTTACCGTTGTAGAGTGTAAACACTTCAGCAGCGGCACTGTAAGACATACGACCAAGTGAGTTGAAAAAACGAATCCAGACGCCACGCAAGTAACTCATTTCTTCGTTCAAACCGACCTTGAACGGATCAAGCTCCTCCGGAATCCATTCCACCTGGGCTATATCAAGCTCACGCTCCTTGGTATAAATGCCGTGCTCGGAAATGATATACGGTTTACCGGTTTTGCTATGTAGCATGGCACCCAGAAATCCGGCGTAGCCAGTAGATACTGAATGGTAGACATCTGCCGCAGGGGCCTCATCGACAACATCACCTATCGTAAACAGGGGTGAATGCATCCCCCGCACACTCCAGAAAAAATGATTGAAATCAAGCCCGGCTGGTGCGTCTGTATACTTGTCCCGGATGGTCTCCCATGAATCTTTGCTGAAGTGCAGCTCTTCTTCACTGATGGATTTACTACCCGCCAGTAACCCGGTAAATCCCTCAACAACTTCCTCAGCCAAGACCTTTTCGCCATGGGCAAGCGTTGTGTGTAGTTGGCTATTAAGATCAAAACGGCCAGAGTCTTTGCGTTTGCCCATGTTTTTCAAACGAGACATCATGGGGGGCTTTTCATCCATACCACCTGTATTTTTCAACAAGTAGCGCAATTCAATATGTACAACGTTATCCGGTATCGGATAGGCTGGCGCTTCGTATTCGCCCTCTTTCGCACCCAGAAAGATTATCGAGAAGGTCAAATCGGGCATGCCTTCGATCAGCTGTTTTACCCAGGTTGAGACACCCCCACGCACGTAGGGATAAGTACCCTCAAGCAACAGGCAAATATTGGCATGAGCCGTCGGGTTGTAACGCGGCGATTCTGTCATTTCCAATAACCTGCTACGTGCTTTAGTGGTGGATATACCTTAAAGGCATCATCAATCACCGCCAGATATTCCGCGACCAGACCAAATTCACGCTTGTTGAATGCCACTTCGGCAAGATAGGGCATTACCTTTTCCTTAGGCATTCCCAAATGCAGGGCATGTCTGAATGATTCACCAGCGTCTTCGGCCTTGTTTTGCATCATCAGTGCACGACCCAGCGTGAAGTGGGCATTTCGATTATCCGGCTGAACATCTATCGCTTTTTGAGCTGCAGCAGCTGCTTTGCCAAGGAGCTGCTTGCGAGCTACCGGCTCTTCTTTTTCAAGCGTAATGAGTTCCCAATAGTTACTGGCAATCTGCAACCAGGTATTGGATTTATCGAGCCCTTTCTGGGTATTGGCCCTGTCTTCAAGGCGCTGGATTTCACGATTCAACCCAGTCACTTTACGATCCAGGGTCTGGTAGGCCGTGAGCCTGATTTTATCGTCCGGATGTTGCACAGCTCGCTTTAGAAGCCCGACCGACAATGCCGCCTGTATATTGGTTGCAGCAAGCACCTTTTTGTAAAGGTCATCGTTATCTTCCGAATAGATCAGCTGCTCTACAAATCCACGGCTGTCATAGCGTGAAACCTTACGGCCAATCGGGGTGGTAAATGGAAGATCAATATTATCTGTCAACTGCCAGTAAACATCCTCATCGTGCCTGGCATTGGCGAAATGGGTACCGATCAAAAAAGCTAGTGCAAAACCCAAACCACCGACAACCGGAATGGCCAAACCAATAAGCAATGCCAGAACAGCAGCTCCCGCCACCGAACCTTTGATCATGTTGCGCGCAATCAATGCTATGGCCGCGGCACATGCAACACTCGACAGAACATGCAATCCCAACCAGAACAAACGGCCTTCAGCCGCAACGGGCTCACCGACTATTACAAGCAGCATGTAAACCTGCACCAGAACTACCGCGAAGAGGATGGCAAAACCAAAAAACTTGCTTGTAGCAGATCTCATTATGCTGCCTTTCCTGCTGCAGCTTCATCCTGTGCTTCGGCCGGGCCGATATCCTGCCCCTTTGCTCCTGGCGTTTGCGCACGCATCAGGTACCTGGCCTTGGCCTGTCGATTGACTTCCTTGCCCTGCAGGAAATCCAGGCAATCAGACTGATTTATGGAACTGTCCAGCTGCATGGCGCGACAGTTCCTGACAATCTTATCCAAGCCGATACCATATTCTTTCTGGATCGCAGCAACCAGTCGAGCCACGTATCCTTCCGCTTGTGCTTCGGTCACCAATGGCAAAAGGATGACAACGGTGTAGGAACCATCTTTGGTCTTGGGTTGCCAGGATGCATCGAGACTGCGAATGTTGGTAGAAATAAATTCAGCAACATCAGCATCACGATCAAAGCGTTTCAAGCGCAAGCTAAGCAGTGCAGACTGTACACTGTGGGTGCGTGCAAAACGCAGGGCAGTTTCAAGCTCAGCCATGAACCAGGCGCCTTGCGATTGCCCGCTTCCACGAGAACGTGTCAGCATATCTCCGATATATCCTGTCAGCAAAGAAAGCAGATTCAGGTTTTCCTGCTGGAACGCCATGAAATGCATATCGCGTATCGCAAGGACACCATGCAAGTTGCCGTTGGAATCAGCAATGGGGACGGCTGCCAGCAAACCATCAGCATGTTGGTCATCGGCCAGTGTTGATAATTTGATACTGGCTAACTTTTTTTCTTTAACTGCAGCGTTAAGTATTTTGTCGAATACAGGCAGCTCTCCCATGTTGCCATGGATTGCCACAGCCTGCGGATTAATGACTGTGTCACTTTTCATCGTATACAGGCCTGCAACCTGTACAGAGCAAAATTGAGCAAATACTGCCATTAGCTCTTCACCCGCCTGCATGCCGTCACGGTTAGTGCCAAGTACGGGTTTTAGCTGCTGCAAGGCCTGGCGCAGACTCAGTTTCTGCCCCGCCATGTATTCTTCCAGCTGCCCGTGTGACACCTTGAGAACATGATAGTCGTTCGAGAATTCTTTCAGTCGGTGTCGCAGGTACTGATTTTCAGCGCTCGCTTGCCCCGCCCGCTTGCGCCAATTTGTACTGGAATCACCTACGATGACAGCCAACACCAGCGTACCAATGGCTAACGCTATCGGTTGAGCGTACTGACTAAGGTAGGCCGCATGTGGATAGAGAATCGCAACCACGGCCAGGAGTGCGCAACTGGCTCCCCAGCTTACGCCATAGCGCGCCGCGAATATAACCGGACCAACGGCAGCCCATGCAAAGCCTGAGCTAATTCCCAAGGGATCATCTGAAAACAGGACGATCCCGACGATTGGAGCCGTCAAAGCAAATACAGCGAGCTCTATAAACCGGCGAAGGTCAAGTCGTGAAATAGCAGATTCACTGCTGCGTGATTTTACTGAACCCGATTTACCGTCAGCTTTCTTTTCCGCGCGCCCGCTCGACATCAGTTCCCTGAAATCAAACGTGGGTAGCTTGCCACCTAATTTTTCCAAAAAAGCCAATGTGCGTTTCCTCGATTCGAACTTTAAGCTGCTACCACGATCATCGGAGAACAAATTATTCTATTGAAATGTTTTGTGAAGACTCATCGTCGTGCGGTACTGCCTGATATTCATCATCTGCTGTTTGCCCAGGTATAGACAGTCCTGGCAAACCGACCGGTGGTTGCGCATTGCTACCGCTGCTAAGTACGATGACTTCCTGCGCCTCATCCGGGGTGGCAGGAATGACGGTTGCTTGTACCGGGGCATCGGGAATTTCCACGATTTCTCCTTGCGGGACTACGTACGAGGAAGGAATCTGCAAACGTGGCAAATAGGTTGCCGGTTCGACGTCAGGCGTTGCCGCTCCCAACGGTGGTTGCAGCGCAGCTGGCGCGGTTTGCGGAGTTGAAATTTGTAACCGTTGAGCAGATGACGGTACGGACGGCGCGGGACCTGCAGATATAGTTCCCGGCAAGGCAGCAGCAAGCGATGGAGTACTTGCAACACTCTGACGCTGTATCGAAATTTTAGAGACTAGATCGTTGGCAACCTTTTCGCCAATACGCGCCAGGTTGGAATACCCCCAGCCTGTTCTTGATCCAGTACCTTGCCAGATAACCAAACCTGTGGGCAAGTCAATGACCTTCAGATTCAGACCAACCGCAGGTTCTTTGTCTGTTCCCGTTTTGTAGTGCCATTCGTTAACCGAACCGGTTACAGCATAGCGATAGCCATTACTGCGCGCCCATTGCCTGGCTCTTTCCATTTCAGCACGGCTGTTGAGTAGCGTTGCAAGATCTTGCTCGGCATTAGCTGCAGAATCCGCATAGTTTGCCAGTAGCGTAACACCTCGTCGACGCAACTGAGTTTCAACCATATTGGATGCCCGAGCGCCAGCCAGCGGCGTTGCTGATAGATTCTCGATCGGCAACAATGCCCAGCGCTGCCCGGAATCAGCGACAACTGTGGGTGTCGAAGTAACTGATTTACAAGCAGACAAAAATGGCAAAGCACAAAGAATAATTGCTGAAATACGGCGTAGGCGAGTAATAGTGCTTCGATTCCTTTGCCGAAGAAAATTCTTTTGCCGAAGAAAAAACGTTAATGTGCAGGACATTCGAGTTCCACGATATTATTGGTTTTGCTTTCTCCATCGACCTTTGAAGGCTTCGATGGAGGTATCGGGTAAGAGTAAAGCAACGGTCACGCCAGCATTGACAAGGCTCTACCGCTGAATACCAATCCTGCAAGAATTTACAATGAGAAAACTATGGCGAACTCTGTACCCGATTCGAAAATGCTGCGCACTTCAGGCAGCATTTTTCCCTTCTTCTTCGCGCTTGAGTAACGTATGTTCCCAATTCAGAGTGGATTTAACTATCGTATCGAGATCATCGTTCACCGGTTTCCAGTCCAATGTCTGGTGAATTTTCTCTACAGCAGCTATCAATGTGGGCGGATCGCCTGCACGTCGTGGCTCTTCGATCACATTGATTGGTGAACCATGATGCTTGTTAACTGCATCAATAACCTGACGAACGCTGTAGCCACGGCCATAACCACAATTTACCAAAGTGGATTCTCCGCCTTTACGAAGATAATCCAGCGCAGACAAGTGCGCAGCTGCAAGATCAGTTACGTGGATATAGTCACGCACTCCAGTGCCATCCTCGGTCGGATAGTCAGTACCATACACACACAGAGAATCACGTTTGCCAACGGCGACTTCGGCAGCAACCTTGATGAGCAAGGTTGCGTTTTTGGTTGACTGACCTATCTTGCCATCAGGATCACAGCCGGCAACGTTAAAGTAACGCAAAATGACATGGCGCATATCGCACGCTGCGCTCAGGTCCTTCAACATATGCTCGGACATAAGCTTCGACATACCATAGGGGTTAATCGGCGCAGTCGGCAATGTTTCACTACACGGCTTTGATGCATCTTCCGGAATACCGTAAGTTGCTGCAGTGGACGAGAATATAAAATGCTCAACACCGGCATTCTGGCAACACTCCAGCAGACTGCGGGTGGCTGCAGTATTGTTTCGATAGTATTTCAGCGGGTCTGCGACGCTCTCCGGCACAATGGTATGAGCGGCAAAGTGCATCACTGTTTGTATGTTGTACTTTTTCAGTACCTCCGATACCAGCGCTTCATCACCAGTATTGCCTTCAACGAACTCACCGTGGAGCACAGCGTCACGATTGCCTTTAGACAAATCATCCAGTACAACGATTTGCTCACCACGCTCTCCCAGCAATTTCACAACATGGCTACCAATATAGCCTGCTCCACCAGTTACCAGTATTGCACCACCATTCCCTTTTTTTGTCATGTTCCACCTATGCCTGCCATTCGAAGTCATTTCTGGCAAGGTTGAGGCAGAATTGATGCCATACTGTGGGCAAGTGAAGAGCTTCAGCAAGCAAAGTGCAGCCTGCCCGCACTCTGACGGCCCCGGGCTGCGCTGAGTCGCGCTAACAAATTTCTGACTAATTAAAGTTGAATGGTGTAAGTGTGAGCGGCCAAAGCATAAGCTGAGGACAACTCGGCTGCGATAAATATCAGGATGGCATGGGCGCAACCGACAAGCGACCATTTACACCGTGCTTTTCGATTAACTCGGCAACCAGGCCCTCAGCGATTGACCGACAAACAAAATCCTCAATAAATGCAGCAACATCTTCAAGACCGGGCTGGCACCCAATCGATTGCTGAATAGCCGTAAAACTTTCATCAAGCAACACCGAACCCGGAAGTTTCTCTTGCTGCGCTTGCAGAGCAGGACGAAGGCCTGCAAGTACTTCGAGTTTTTCTGCCACAAATAGATCAAACGATGCATCGATACTGGGTGCTCTAAGCAGCTCGGCATGTTGCAGATTATCGGTCAGGAACAGATCGTAGGCGCTGCGTTCCTTAACCGCAATACGCACACCGGGCTGATCAACTGCTTCTATGCCAGAGATGGTGCCCAGTGATTCGTTGTGAATCAGATAGGTTGCCTGTATTTCACAATAGGCGGATGAGAAATGGATCGTTTTAGCGCGCTCCGGTTCAGCGGCAATATTCCCGATATCCCAAGCCTTGTCAGCAATGGCATCAGCCAGCTGACCCGGCCCTTCATATGGCAGCATGCGAGCATCCAGGCCCAGCTCAGCAGCCAATGCCCGTGCCATGTCCGGCGAAACCCCTGTCGGCTCTCCACCAGCGGTTTTACCGGTCACAAGCAAAAAGTTTGACATATTGATGCCGGCTCTCAGTAAACCACCCGGTGCCAGGCGGCGGGCCAATTCCTTTTTCTTTTCCTGGTTCATTGACTCACTTGTTCCAAAGGTTAAGCGGCCACCAAACCTTGCGTTTAGTTGCCGACGCGTTCAGGCAATTGCCACACCCGAATGTAATCGATCTCTAATTCCAGAGGGTAGTCATCTTCGAGCTTCAGTGGCAGATTAACTATATCATCTCTCATTTCATCAAGATCATCAGCTGGAACATATTGATCTGGTGCTGCAGGCCAGGCACTACCCGTTACCAGATAGGTAATGACGTTCATGCTTTGCCTGCCTACCTGAGGGCCATGAATACGCCTGACTTCAACGCCGTCTATATACCAGACAACCAGACCGGGCTCCCATAATGCTCCGAAAGTATGAAACGCATCGGCGTACAAGGCACCTGATTCGTTGCGGTGACTCATAGTTGATGTTGAACGGATTATGCCATTCGACGGGTACTGTGAATCATGGTAGTGGTAAGTCTGGAAAACATCTTCGTCGCCGAAGCGGTTATAGCCAAGATATTCAGCTATATCGATTTCCGGAGCATGATTGGCGGGATAACGATGATATAAATAAAACGTAGATAACGCACCGAAGACTCCGCTGAACTTCATTCGTGCTTCTGTATAACCATAAGTAAAACCGAAACGGTCAAACGAACTGAGCGCACCGGACAAGTAACGCATGCCATTGGCACGCCCCAGTAACGCCGCCGGAGTTTTACTTGCTACAATTTTTAGCGTGGAACCTGTAAATTCGAACGGGTCATAACCGAAATCCGGCTCGTTGAGTATATCGACGAAATATTGCTGTTCATCATTTATCGTGACATCAGGCCCCCATACCAGGCGCGAATTCCACTTGCTTCTGTCCAACTGGCTGCCGTTAAATTCTTCATCAAATACCAGCTGGAATCGATTCAGAAAATTGGCGGGGCTACCGATACCCTGCTCATACATGGCTTCATTGGCGGGCAAAAGGTGTGGGTCCCGGTACGGTTGCACAGGTGCACCACTCTGGCTGTACAACTGCACATTCAACGGCTCGGAAAGCACTGACTCGTTGCCGTTGTTATCAACCGCTGATACATAGTAAGTGTGACTGGCCCCCACTTCAGGTCCGCGAGCCGCTTCTCCATTAGGGCCACCGTTACAAAAGAAAATTTCGTTATAAAATCGCGTACGATTGCAATCGATAAACGATGATGTAGACCATAGCTTGGCAAGCTCGGCCGCAACCCCCGGATTGGGGTGAGTCATACCTCTTTCCAGTACATACAGCGGAGCGGCAGTACTGTCGCGGTAGATGTTGTAAGCCACAACTTCACCATTGTCTGCTGAAGGCGACCAGTTGAACTCCACCCAGTCATTGGAAATCAGTTCGATTCGCAGGTTTTGCGGTTGCGACGGAATACCACTGGTAGGTGCGCTGGCCCGCAGAGTCTCGAAACGGGAATTGAAAGGGTCAGCTGAATCGAGTGAATAGATATCTGGTGCGGGCCCTGCTCCAACACGAATATCATTGAATCGTTCGCCGCTGGAATGGTTAATTACGGTGTACAGCCCGTCTGCAACACTACAAGAGTTGATGTTGCCTTCGCACACAGTACTGAAATCGAGCGCTGACTGTACCTGGTAGTAATCACCGCCAAATAGCTGAATCTCACTACCCGAAGCGACGGATTCGGCTGATGTCGAGCCGCTAGCTGGTGGTGATGGCGGTGGTGGTGTATTGGTTCCGTTCGCTACAGTACCTACCTGAACGCCATTAAATCGTTGGCTGCTGGAATGGTTGATGACATTATAGGTTCCCGTGGGCAGATCACAACTCGATTCGCCCTGACATACAGTTACAAAATCAGATGCCCTTTGCACCTGAAACCAGTCAGTATTCAGAAATTCAATGATGTTCCCGGTAATGACAAAATCATCTTCACTTGATGAAGAACCTGATGTTGTACCGGAACCAGAGCCTACTGACGTCCCTCCACTGCCCACGCGAATGTTTTCTGTACGCTGACCCGTACTATGATTGATCACCACATAGTTGCCTGCAGGCACAACACAGGAGCTACCCCCTTCACAGACTGATGAAAAATCCGACATGGATTGCACCTGATGCCAACCCGATTCAGTCCAACTGATCGTTCCTGCGTTTTCAACGATACCGTTAGCATAATTGGTTGCGCCAGCTGCTGAATTGCCCCCCGAATTATTTGCCGGGTTTCCGTTGCTGTTGTTGCCGCCAGTTACGGGTATTTGGGGTGTTGCCGACTCTCCTACCTGAATATTCTCAAATCGTTCACCACTGGTCAGATTGATGACATGATAGACACCTGGCAAGACGTGACAAGCATTACCACCCTCGCACACCGGCCTGAAATCTACGGCCGACTGCACCTGATACCAGTCGCTACCTGTCCAGCGTATAGCTGAGCCGTCCACAAATGGATTGGCAGCGGCCTGTGCAGCCATGATTGACATGAGCCCGGACACCCAGACCAGCTTGCCAAAAAAGCTACAACCGGGTAGAGCCTTGGCGCGCTCTTTGGTCGAAATCGTAAAGTCTTGCATTTTCAATCGATTGCCGTTGTTATCAGGTCAAATGGTAGTCGATTGGAAGGTGCAAATGATATTATCCAAGGTTATTAATGAGAAAGATAAAGTAAACAAATGCAACCTGCGAATGGCAAACCCAGGCTATTGGTTGACAGGTGCATTTTACTAACCACTACATCGAGTGAACCCGCATGACCTCTGATAACGATCGGGCAATCTTTGAAAAAGTCGAAAAAACCATTCAGAAGCTGGTTGCAAGCAGCAGTAATGAGGAAGCGAAACAAACTTATGCTGATTGGCAGAGCTATGATGAAGATCTTGATGCCTATGGCTATGTAGCGCCAAAAATTGCTGCTGATCTGCTTTGCCAGATGCTTTCAGATACAAATGCATGCCTGTATGACGCTGGATGCGGAAGTGGCAAAGTAGGCACTCAGCTGGCTGCAGCCGGCTACCGGAACCTCACGGGTGCTGATTTATCAGAATCCATGTTGCAACGTGCGCAACTCACTGGCGCTTATCAGGAACTGAAGATTGCCGACTTCTCAGAGCCTCTGACTGAACCTGACAATCATTACGACGGGCTGATATCT
>CALLOA010000005.1 GCA_938005265.1 uncultured Granulosicoccaceae bacterium | reverse complement strand
AGTTTCCCTGATGGTTTTGTGCTGTCAGGCCAAGTGCCGGGTGCTTACTTGCGTGTAGATTTTGATTTTATTCTGGTGTCTGAAACTAAAGCCTGAAGCTACCAATGTCAGTCAAGAGCAATCGCCCCGGAATTAGTTAGTTGGTAAGAAGTTTAATGTAGACATGAACAATGCACAGTGCGGCCAGCGCAAATTTCTCAGGTGTCCATAAGCTCGGCCAAATAACCACCCGTTTTAGTGTAGTGCTTGCTCAGCTGGGTTGATGCCTTTTCAACTTCACCATTGATGGCCGCATCCAGAATGGCTTTATGTTCACCAGCGACATCGCGTTTGGCATAGCTTTTGGACTTTACAGCCAGGTAGCGGTAACGAATGTTAAGGTCGTATAGCTGTTCGCAAAATCGTAGCAGGATGGGTGAACCACAGGCGCTAAGCAATGCCATATGAAATTCTTTATGGTGTTTTTCAAATACGCTGTGAGGCTCGGAATAAGCCTTAGTCATGTGATGATGAGACAAAACCAGCCGTTCTTCCCACTCCTGATCGGCCGCTTCAATGCTGGCTCTTAACGCCAGATCTTCGAGCTTGCAGCGCAAACTGAGGATTTCTTCGAATTGTTTTTTATTCGCCACAGCTACGCGAAAGCCACGCTGGTCGCGGCGTTCCACCAACTGATCTGATGTCAGTAGGCTCAGTGCTTCGCGCACCGGTGATGCACCGGTTTCCAGGGTGCTTTTAAGAGTCTCGACCTTGAGCTTCTCACCCGGAGCGATTTCGCCTGTGATAATTGCCTCGCGCAGAGCTATGTAGGCGCGTTGCGTGGTCGACTGGGTGCCGGTTTCTGCTGATAGTTTTTTATTCATAGATTAGCCGGGGCGTGTATGCGTGTTCATTTTACCGATCGTTCACCGTCTGAAACGTCTCAAATAGCTGGAATGGTATAAGCCCTGGCTTGCAGTCTATCGGATAATATGGGTATTTTGTTGTATATGCTCAAAATATATGATAAAAATCACCTAATAGTACCAGTTGGCTGTAAATCCTTCGTCAATTCCTGAGTTATTCCTACTAGTGAGGCAGATACATGCGCGAAACGCATTCCGTAGATGGTAAGTGGTGGGTGAGCCCCTACAATTTCAAAGCTGATGTCCGCAGTGGGCTGGAGCTGCCTGAAAAGGTCGAAATTCATGATGCCACATTGCGTGATGGTGAACAGACTCCGGGAGTTGTGTTTTCTATCGATGACAAAATAAAGATCGCTACCAAGCTGGATGAAGTTGGTGTCGAGCGAATCGAAGCAGGTATGCCGGCAGTTTCACCGCAGGATGCCGAGGCGATTAAAGAAATTTCAAAGCTGGGTTTGAAGTCTCGCATTTTCACCTTTGCCCGGGCAATGAAACAGGACATCGACATGGCGCTTGAATGTGGCGCTCATGGGGTCATCATCGAAGTTCCAATTGGGTATCCGAAGCTCGTTACCCAGTTTGGCTGGACTTGGGAAGATGTGTTCAAAAAGAGCAAGGACGTGATCAATTATGCTCGCGAACAGGGTTTGTACGCGGTGTACTTCCCCTATGACACCACGCGTGCACGTGAAGAAGACCTCACAAACTTATGCAAGGCTATTTCCCAGGAAGCCATGCCGGATTCAATCGGCATTGTAGATACCATGGGGTGTGCAACCCCGGAAGCTATCAAATACATGGTTCGTTGGGTTAAAGATATGACCGGCCTGCCAATAGAAATCCATACACACAACGATTTCGGTATGGGAGTCGCGACAGAACTGGCAGCTGTTACCGCTGGTGCTGAAGTGGTACACAGTTGTGGAAACGGTCTTGGTGAGAGAACCGGTAATGCTGCACTTGAAGAATTGATGCTGGGGCTTGATTTATTGTATGGCTACGAAACAGGCTACCGTCTGGATAAGCTGCCTGAATTGGGTGACATGCTGGCCGAACTTTCCAACATAGAGATTGCCCGCAACAAGCCAGTGCTGGGCTCTGGTAACTTCATCCGTGAATCCGGTATCGGCATTCAGTATGTCATGGAAGATCCACTAGTCATGTTTGGTACCCACCCGCAGTTAACCGGTCGTGCTGGTGAAGTTGTGCTGGGTAAAAAGAGCGGCAAGGCTTCAATCGTATATAAGCTCGGCGAACTGGGCTTGGGTGAAGCAGACGATGATCAGGTTACTGCCATGCTTACCGAGGTCAAACAACAAGGTATTCAGAAGCGCGATATCCTGAGTGATGCGGAATTTAAATCCATCGTTGAAAAAGTGAGGCAGCAAGCTGCCTGATTTTTCGATAGTTTTTTTGATTGGTCTTGGATAGACCCTTTGATAGATTGAACTGTTCTTCAGGTTGCGGGCTAACTATTTGTTAGTCCGACATCAAGTTGGTCCCCGACATCGAGTTGGTCCAGGGCTAATCCGAACCCGAAGCTTGGCGGGCGACCTGTATTGGCGGGCACCTGTTTATTCCTTCGGGAATCTCTAACTCATTACACCGACAATCTTGGTAGCCAGATCGTCCATGGCTTCTGCAGAATTGTCCGGCAGACCGGCAACGTTTATCCGACCATCGCCAACCATATAAATACCATGTTCATTGCGTAGTTTATCAACCTGGGATTCACTCAGGGGCAGGCGCGAGAACATGCCTTTTTGCCCGGCGATGTAATCGAAGCGATCTGAATTGGAACGTTTACGCAGAGCATCCGCAAATTCCTGCCTCAGTCGTTCCATGCGAGCGCGCATGCTTTCCAGTTCTGCTTTCCATTGCTCGGTGAGTGCCGGGTCTTGCAGGATGATTCGCGTCATGGAAGCGCCATGATCGGGGGGCATGGAATAATTCGCCCGTATCAGAGATACCGCTCTGCTGGCTGAATTGGCTGCAGCTGTTTCAGTGCCTGCCAGCATCAGGGCACAACCGGTTCGTTCGCGGTAAAGTGCCAGATTTTTTGAACAGCTGGTTGCAACAACCATTTCAGGTAATTTCCGGGCAAGAATGCGGATACCCTGCGCATCCTCTTCGAGACCGTCGGCAAAGCCCTGATAAGCCATATCAACAAAAGGCAACAATCCATTTTTTTCACACAAGTCGGCTACTGCATGCCATTGCTCTTGGTTCAGATCCGCGCCTGTCGGGTTGTGGCAGCAACCGTGCAATAGCACAACATCTCCAGCGGACGCGCTCTGCAAGCTTTGCATCATCGCATCGAAATCAACTGTCGATTTTGCAGCATCGTAGTAGGGGTATCGCTCGAGTTTGTGGCCAGCCTGCAACAACATTGGCAGGTGGTTGGGCCAGGTCGGATCGGATACCCAGGTACGAGAACCGGGATTGACTGAAATCAGCAAATCGGCAAGCACGCGCAGTGCTCCACTGCCACCGGGTGTCTGTATGCCTTTGACACGTTCGCTGGGTATGCTCTGGCCAAACACCAACTGCCGCATGGAGTCGCAAAAAACTGCATCACCACTGGGGCTAACATAGGATTTGGTGGTTTCCTCCTCATACAAACGCTTCTCAGCTTCCTTAACCGCCTGTAACACGGGCGTCTGGCCTTCACCGTCGCGGTACACACCCACGCCGAGATCGACTTTGCCGCTGCGCTCATCCTTACGAAACTGTTGCATAAGTGCAAGTATGGGATCAGGGCTGGTGGCTTCTAAAGTTTCAAACATGGCTGTGCTCGGCAAGTTTGCAGAAAATTCAATTCACGTTGGCAGTTGCGCCAGGGCTGGCATAGGTTAAAAATAGCGCTAGCCCAAGTCTAGTGGCTTGTCTGCTGCAAGTCGATAGTGGTGAGGCAATCGCCACCCAAGAATGCACTTAAACGTAGTTAACCTGAGTATTAGCGACACATTGAACAAGCCGCCCGAGGATATTGAAGATACAAAGCTGCAACCGCCTGTCGCTGCTGTAAAGCCGGTTCAGCGGGAGTACCACGGACAGGTTCACACTGACGACTATGGCTGGTTACGATCGCAGTGTTGGCTGGATGTGTTGCGCTCACCGGAAGCGCTTGAAACTCCCATCAGGGAATATCTGCAGAGTGAGAACGATTATTGTGAGGCGATGTTGCAGCCCACCGTAAATTTGCAGAAGCAGCTGCTCGCGGAAATGCGCGGTAGAATCAAGGAAGATGACAGCGAAGTGCCGGAAAAAGACGGGCCTTATGCCTATTACTGGCGATATCGAAGCGGTGAAGAGCATCCCGTTTTTGCCCGGACGCCGAGGGAGGGCGGGGAAGAAACGATATTGCTGGATGGTGAACTGGAGTCGCAAGGTAAAGACTACTTTGAGCTTGGCGACTGCGAGGTGAGTCCGGACCACCGTCTGCTTGCCTGGTCCTGTGATGACAGCGGTTCCGAACACTACAAGATGCGCATCCGCGATATTGAAAGCGGTTGCGATTTACCGGAAGTCATCGAGGACGTGGAGTCTCTAGGTTGGGCAACACCGGACTATCTTTTCTATACGCGACTGGATAGCGCGCATCGCGCCAGTGAAGTGTTCAGGCACAAACCGCTGTCCGCAGCTTCTGACGATGTGTTGGTCATGCAGGAAAGTGACGAACGATTCTCCATGAGTGTCGGCTTGTTTCGCTGTTCGACGCAGTTCGAAATCAGCAGCAGCACCGATGACCAGGATGAAATCTGGTTGCTGGACACAGCATACCCTGAGCAAGAGCCAAAGTTAGTGGCGCGACGTCGGCCCGGGCATGAATACTCGGTTGATATTCTGGGCGATCATCTGGTCATTCTGACCAACAGCGGTGGTGCAACGGATTTTCGATTTGTCACAGCGCCACTGGCAACACCCGGTGAAGACCATTGGGTCGAACTTTTAGCCCATCAACACGGTAGTCTTCGTCAGGGCCTGTTTGTGTACCGGGATTTTATCGTCTGGCTTGAAGAGAGTGAGGCGCTGCCTCAAATCAGATTCATGAAATCTGACGTCCTGCAGCGTGCCGGCACACAGAGTATGCAGCCTGACGACGAGGCCATTGGCAATATTGAATTTGAAGAGACGGCCTTCGAGCTTGATATTGAGCCGGCACCTGAATATGACGGCGATATCTTCAGGTTCGTTTACTCATCTCCTACGACACCGGCAACCACTTATGAATACTGTTTGGGTAGCGGCAACAGGCAGATTATCAAGCAACGCGAAATTCCCAGCGGCCATGAACCAGGCAGTTACCAGACGCAACGACTACAGGTAGAAAGTAAAGATGGCACGGCTGTGCCGATGACAATTCTGTATCACCGTGACACGCCGCTTGATGGTACTGCGCCCTGTGTACTTTACGGTTATGGTGCGTATGGCGCCAGCACGTCGGCTTCGTTTTCATCGAACCGCTTATCGCTGGTTGATCGCGGATTTATCTATGCTATTGCCCATGTGCGGGGTGGTGAAGAAAATGGCCGGGACTGGTATCTGCAAACCAAGGGTGCTGGAAAGCAACGTTCTTTTGATGATTTCAATGCCTGCGCCCGTTATCTGGCAAGCAGTACTATTGCTGACAGTAAGGGCATTATCAGCTTCGGTGGTTCTGCGGGTGGTTTGTTGGTAGCAGCGGCGGTAAATCAGGAACCCCATATGTACCGTGGTGTTGTCGCAGCCGTGCCATTTGTCGATGTGTTGAATACAATGCTTGATGCCAGTTTGCCATTGACCCCCGGTGAATGGTCACAATGGGGAAACCCCATAGATGACGCACAGGCATTTGAAACGATAAACGCCTATTCACCTTACGATCAGGTGCAGGCAAACGACTATCCAGCCATGTTGGTTACAGGTTCTTTGTTTGATCCGCGCGTAGGTTACTGGGAGCCGGCCAAGTGGGTCGCACAGCTACGCAGGTATAAAACAGACAGCAATCCGCTGTTGTTTAAAACTGAAATGCAGGGTGGGCATTTCGGGCAATCAGGGCGCTTTGGCCAGTTGGAAGATATGGCTTTAATATATGCGTTTATACTGTGGGTTACTGACAAAGATTCTGGAGGGAATTCCGGCAGGAATTAGTGCAGTCTCTTTTCTTAGTGCAGTCTATTTTATAAGGCATAAGTCTTTTATAAGGCATAAGTCCCGGTTACACCAGCGAGGGTAGAGGATATGCTCAATAACGATCAGATCAACGAATACAACGAACGTGGCTATGTCACCCCTGATTTTCGTATAGCGGACGACATTCTTGAACATATTCGTGGGTTGCATGATCAACTGATTGAAAAGCACCCTGAGTTTTACAACTATTGCCCGACACTGTTGGCATACGATACCGGATTTCTGCAGATTGCTGAAAATCCGGACATCCTCAAGATGGTGTCGCAGCTTATTGGCCCGGATATAGCGCTTTGGAATTCCAGCTTTTTTGCAAAGCCTGCCAATGGCGGTCATGCAACCCCGTGGCACCAGGATGGCGAGTACTGGCCCATTGAACCGTTGGCAACCTGTACTGTATGGATTGCCATTGATCGTGCGACACCGGAAAACGGGTGCCTGGAGGTTATACCGGGTTCTCACCGTGAGCAGCGACTGCGTCGTCACAATACCAACGCGTCGGAGAATCTGACGTTAAACCAGGAAATTGACGCCAGTGAATACGATGCATCTTTAGCTGCGGCCATAGAGCTTGAGCCAGGGCAGATATCGCTACACGATGTGTTTCTGGTGCATGGTTCGAACGCCAACCATTCTGCCAATCCTCGTCGTGGTATGACGCTACGTTACATGCCGACTACCTCTGTTTTTGATCGGGACAAAGCACAACGGATGGCCGAGGAGTTTAATATGACCGATCACAGTGAACGTACCTTGTATTTGCTGGCTGGAACTGACGCAAGCGGGCAGAACGATTTCACAGTTTATCGTTAGGGCGTCCCGGCTGCTGTAAGTTTAAGAAATCATGCTAAAAGCTGACCGGGATCAACAAGCTACTCGAAAACTCCGACGGTGTTCACTGCACAAACACACTGTCATAGTGTGCAGCTGGGTCCGGCGTTACAATGGTTCCCGATTTAAACGGAACTCATTCTTGTGTTCAGGGCAATTATTCTATTTTTACTGTTGCTTTTTGCAGCCGCAGCAGCGTGGTTTCTGCTACGCCCGCCAGCGCCCACACTGGTCGATGTGGTATCGGTTGAGCGTAGCGACATTGCCACCACCTTGCAGTTGACCGGGCGTGTTATAAACGACAGGACAGTAACCATTACCGCATTGCTTGATGGAGAAATCACCGCCATCAATGCACGTCAGGGCGATCGTGTTGAAGCGAACACGGTTCTGGCTTCATTAAACAATCAGGTTGCAGCAGCGCAAGTCAGCAAGGCGGAAGCTGACCTCCTATACCAACGCCGTAATCTACAGATCACCGGTAATAATTATTCTCGTATCAAAAAGCTATTTGACCAGGGTACAACCACAAGGCAGTCCCTGGATGATGCATTGCTTGAAAAACGCCGGGTAGAAGCATCGTTTAAGGTGGCCGAGGCGGAATTGGATATTCGTCAGCTACAACTGCAAAGTGCTGAAATCAAATCACCTTTTGCCGGTACAATCACCGAACAACATGCCGAAGTCGGGCAGTGGGTTGAAGCTGGTTCCAGACTCTTTAAACTGGTTGCGGATGACGGTCGAGTAGTCGAGATGCAAGTAGATGCGGGTGATGCTCAAAAGGTGACACTGGGTCAGGCAGCCCGTATCAGTCTGGAAACGCAAGAGGACACGGAGTGGCTGGATGAAGTCATATGGCTAGCGCCGGCTATTACAACAGACGGTAACAGCAATTCCTTTGCAGTCAGAGTTGGCCTCGGACGGGATGCTGCTGCACTCATGCTGGACCAACAGGTAGAGGTAGAGCTTGAGCTTGACAGTCGCCGGGATGTTTTACAGATTCAACAGGCTGCTTTGCAAAGTGATGCCGAGGGCTACTTTGTGTTTGTATTCAATGATGGTAAGTCCGATGTTCGTCGTATCGAGACTGGCCTGTTTTCAATAAACAGCGTGGAAGTAATCAGTGGCCTTGATGCGGCTGAGCAGGTAATTGTTCCAGGTCTTACCCAACTACAAGCCGGTAGCCGCGTTGAAGCACGCTGATCTGATTTCTCTTTCCGGTTTACGAAAAACCTATCAAACGGGCTCCATGTCAGTGCCTGTACTCAAGGGCATTGATCTTGTCATCGGTCAAGGAGAATTTGTTGCCATCATGGGACAATCGGGTTCCGGAAAAAGTACGCTAATGAATGTCATTGGTTGTCTGGATGATTTCGATGAGGGTGAGTATCGTTTTGCTGGCGCCGATGTCAGGCGTTTGTCGCTCCGCCAACTGTCTGATTTGCGTTCAAGAAAAATCGGATTTGTATTTCAGTCATTCAATCTGGTCAACCAGATTTCAGCACTCCGTAATGTGGAGCTGCCATTGATTTATGCGGGGCGCAACCGACAGATGCGCAAACGTGTTGCCAACGCCATGCTGGAAATGATGGGCCTGGGTGATCGTGCCACACACTTACCCTCCCAACTTTCCGGTGGCCAACAACAACGTGTTGCGATAGCGCGTGCCCTTGTGAATCGGCCGGCACTAATAGTTGCAGATGAGCCAACAGGCAGTCTTGACAGCGAAACCGGTGACAGCATCATGCATCAACTGGCCAAGGTTAACCGCACCGGTACCACCATATTGCTGGTCACCCATGAGCAGACCGTTGCTGATCACGCGCATCGAATCATCAGGATATCCGATGGCGTGGTGCTGGATGACTTCAGCCGCCACAGCGAGCAAAAGCCAGCGGGTAGAAACCCGTGAGTCCGTTAAAACGATTTACTGAAAATCTGCTTCAGGCTCTGGTATCGCTGGGTGATCATCGTTTGCGAACCAGTTTGAGTATTCTGGGTATCACGATCGGGATTGCTGCTGTCATGGCGGTCAGTACCGTCAGTAAGGGAGGCAACTATATTGTTTACTCTGAACTGGCTACATTTGGTCTGAATTCCATCTGGATTTACCGCGATTACCGTAACGATTCACCACATCGTCGCAGCCGTGCTGGAAGCGGTATCGATAATCGTGATCTTGCTGCAATTCAGGGCCAGGCAGTTCGATTGGGTGTCAGTCGCGTGTCACCTATTGTACGTGGAGCTGACCGTCGTCCTACAATCCGCAAGGGAGGAAAATTTGCATCCGCCAGTGTGATAGGTGTCGACAGTGACTATCTGGATATTGTTAACGACCGTGTAGCCAGCGGGCGCAAGTTTAATAGCAATGACCTTGAAACCAGAAAGCAGGTGGCAGTGGTTGGCCCGGAGATCGCGCAGAAGCTTTTCGGCACGCTCAATCTGGCTGTCCGTGAAAGTGATACCACGGTAGTGATTGGTTCCCATCGCTTTCATGTGATTGGTATTCTCGCACCAAAAAGCCGGGATTTTCTGGCGAGCATAGGCTCTGAAGGCGGGCAGAATGCTAACGATCGCATTTTGATTCCTTACAGCACAATGCAAAAAATTAACGGTGAATCGTCCATCTCTCATTTGCAAGTAGAAGCTGCCGAGTTTGAGAAAGCCAACGCGACGGCAAAGGCATTGCAGAACCTGTTAGTGTCGCGGCATTCAGGTAACTTTGCTTATTCCTACGAAACCATGGCAACCCATATAGCAACCACTGACAGGATTCTGGGAGGCGTTGCCATCGTTGGTATCGTCGCGGCATCCATATCACTATTGGTGGGTGGAATGGGCATTCTCAATATGATGAGCACCGCCGTACTTGAGCGAACCAGGGAAATCGGCATTCGCAAAGCTGTGGGCGCTAGTGAATCAGATATTCAGCACCAGTTTCTGCTGGAAGCCGTTTTGATCAGTGTGATCGGGGGATTGTTAGGTCTGCTGATTGGTGTGCTGGCAAGCTACCTGCTCGCGCGTATAACCGGTTTTCCGTTAATCCCGTCGCTAGTCACTATCTCCGGTGCGCTACTCGTCAGTATTGTAGTTGGAATACTCGCCGGATTTCTGCCAGCACGTCGTGCTGCCAAGCTGCACCCGGTTGAGGCCTTGCGCAGTGTTTGACAGGGTAGCGTGCAAAAGCATAATAGAGTCCATACAGTAACTGAAAATCCTAAAAACACGTTAGGCTATTACATGAGCCAATTTGATATCAATCTCCAGCGTTTTCCCAAGAGTAGCCCATTCGGTGAGCACATCGAAGATGATCCGGTGTTCGATCCCGCCAGACATCTGGAACTAACCCGACCGGAAAATCTATTGACCCTGTCGGAGTTGGGTTACGGTGCTGAAATCGATGGTACTTCCCCGACGGATGTCGCGGCAACGTCGGCCTTTCGTATACTGAGTGATGAAGGTGCTGAGTTGATGCTGCACGTTTGCCAGCAGCTTGAGGCTTTCACCACATCTAATGCACGAATTGCGAAAAATTGCCGCGGCGGTACTTATCGCTCGAAATTCTTACGCGACTTCAGTCTGTCTCTGGATGTGGCAGAACACCTGTCATCCATTATGAAGACACCTTTGTTACCTCACGGTATGGGCCATCAGTTATCTCACCTGAATTACGCACCGCCTGAAGTGGGTGAAGACGTTGACAAGTGGCATTACGATACCTTGCAAGTTGACTATGTCATGTTTGTCACTGATCCGAAGAAAGTTGTCGGTGGTGAATTCCAATACTTCCTCGGTACACGTGATGAAATGCAGGCTCTTTATGAGTCGAAACAACCCCTGCCTGCCGAACGTGTGGTTGTACCGGAAATACCGGGGCCGGGTTTTGCCGTACTGATGCAGGGTAACTATGTTGTGCACCAGGCGAAAGGCTTGCGGGACAAGGGTGAACGCATAACGCTCGTTAATGGTTACAACTATGCAGATCAAAGTACACCGGACTACACCGCGCTTAAGCAATTGGTTCTGGCCGATCCGGAAAACCTGGCAACGGCTGAATACATCCGTCACATAGCATTAAGGTGTGTGAGTAATCTGGAGACAGCTATCAATGAGCCCGGGTACAAGAATGATAAGGCAGTACAGTTGCAAAAACTCTATGACGCCAGGCGTGAGCTGGACGCGGGAATTTCACAATTAGAAGACAGCAGCGTTGAAGAGATGAAGCATTTCGGTAACTGAGCTCAGCCTGGCGACTCTGTTAATGGCCTTGATCTGGCCATAGTCCGGTCGCAAATATTTCCGCAAAAAGGTATTGCTATCCGCAAAGTACCAAAGAGCAAAGCAGTGCTGTGATCTGATATGAGGAGTCCGTCACAGTCGGCCATAAAGACGGCTATTCGCCAGGTCGAAGTAGGTTCTGACCGGAACCATACTGCTTTCAATGAATTCAACATACCCGTTAAAAAAAGTACCACTGTGCTTGCTGCCACTGCTGATGGCGCCGCTCAGCGCTTTTTCCCAAGAGGCTGTATTTGCAGAGCAGCAAGGATTTGTTTTCTTCGAGGCCGAATCTGCACTGCCAGATGCCAGTGCCTGGGCTTTAAACGCAGAATTACCCAACTTTTCCGGTGATGGCTACATAGAGTGGACCGGGCCGGACCTGTTTGCATCCAGCGGTGCCGGGCAAGGCATTCTGACCTACACGTTTGAAATCACCAACCCTGGAAACTACGAGCTTCGTTGGCGTACCCATATTGCCAAGGGAGAAAGCAACACGGAGTCAAATGACTCCTGGGTGCGATTTCCAAGCGGGGTAAATATTGCCGGGGAGCAGGGGCTTTACGGATGGTCGAAGGTCTTTATGGGACATTTTGGCGCTTGGTTCTGGGATGCAAAAGTGGTGGACCATGTGGGTGCCAATGTACGGCAGTACTTTTCTGCCGGAACCCATACCATGCAGGTATCGGGACGATCGTTCGGTCATGCCATCGACAAGATGGCATTGTTTAAATACGAAGAGCTGGATTTAAGCTCCAATGATCTGGATGTCAGAACCGGCACACCGCAGGCCAGCATTGACGGTAATCAGGCCATCGTTGAAAACGGGGGGCCGATTGATGAAGTGGCTGTAGATACCGTCCCTGAAGAGACTGTGCCAGAGACTACGCCAGGGTCAGAAGTAGGGTCGGAAGTTGTACTCGAAACCAATCCACTACAAATTGCCGGAGGCATTAACTACACCCCAGGTGAATGTGTCGATGAACGTGTGGCGCTGCCGGCACAGTCTGATATTCATCTGTCCAGCGCTCAATCGTTTAATGAACCTCTGTTGTCTCTTGCAACAGAATCGAATCGGATATTGCTGCAGTTTGATTTGACTGGCGTCGCACCTGCTGTCTCTGCGGAATTGCATATGAGTGTGGTGGCGGGTGAAGGTGAAGCTACCATCAATACACATCTTGTGGATGATTCATTGTGGTCGGAAGGTGGCAATGCGGTGAGCTATCCTCAAGACGTATTGTTAATGCATCAGGCTAATGCCGTTTGGAGTGCAGGTTCCCGCTACGCAATACCACTACAAGTAGCCGACCTGCTTTCAGCCCCTTTGACCTTGTCTTTGCAGGCGTCCGATTTACAGCAACCGTTGCTGCTGGCATCGAGGCAGAACTCGCTGAACATGCCCTTGCTGGTAATCAGTGGGGAAAGCGGGTTTTGTGAGGCTTACCATGATGCTGCACTGCTTGACGAAAGCAATGAGTCCGAATCGGGTAGCCAGAGTTCACCTCAGTCCGTGGGCAGCGATGACGATTCCGAAAATACTAATAGTGCAGAGGGGCAGACTACGCTGCAAAATGAGCAGGCGAATCAGGAAACTTCGACGGGCGGTTCCGGCGGCGGCGTTCTGCTCTGGCTTAGTTTACCTCTAATTTTGTTACGCAAATATGGCCGTCAAACCAGCTAAGCAGCAGGTTGGAAATTTGCGCCTGCGGGCTCAGGTTTGTAGCAAGTTCAAGCTGTTTTCAGCCTCTTTTAACATGGCTTCCTGATGCGGCAGAATCTCGCTGGCCCAGGGGCTGGTCAGCGCTTTCAGAAACGGGTCTTTCACCTCGCTTTCAACACCGGTGAGTTGTTCAAACACAGCATGTGCCAGAAAGGGCACGAGATGAGGTGCGTAACCACCCTCATGAGTAAATGCAATGTGACCATTGCAGTGGAGATTTGCAGCCTCCATCAGCCGGGCCGTCATCCACCGGTAATCTTCGCTGTTCAATAGCATCCTGCCCAAAGGATCATGGCCGCTGGCATCAAAGCCACAGGGTACGATAATCAGTTGCGGTTTGAATTGCTCCAGTGCAGGTAAAATTATGCGCTCAAACGCAGCCTGGTAAACGGCCGTTCCACTGGCAGGCGGAAGTGGTATGTTGAGATTGTTCTTAAACCCGTCAGTGGCCTGTACGATAGCACCGCGATCAACCGGAAAGTGCCGATCCTGGTGTATCGATATCGTCAGAACAGACGGGTCGTTACTGAAAATCTCTTCTGCGCCGTTACCGTGGTGAACATCGAAGTCAACGAAGGCGATTCGTTCAATACCGTGTTTGCGTTGTACGTGTCGGGCAGCAATCGCTGCATTGTTGAAATAACAAAAACCCAGGGCCCGATCTGATTCTGCATGATGCCCCGGTGGGCGCGACAGGGCATAGGCTGCTCCGCCCGTTTGCATTGTAAAGTCGACCGCGGCGATAGAAGCACCGGCCGCCAGCTGAAATATTTCGAGCCCACCTGGAGGTACCGGTGTTGTGGTTGAATTTTGCGTTCCTTCGCCTCCTCTGGATTGTTCGCTTAAGGATTTTATGTGCGACCAGTGCTGTTCAGTATGTACTGACTGGATTTGTTCGCGGCTGGCCGCTTGAGGTCGCAGCACTTCCAGTGAATCGCTGAGCGCTGAAGCATCGAGCAGGTTTTTGATGCGCCGTTTTCCTGCAACTGTTTCAAGGTGCGGGTACGGCTCAAACCATTGATGTTGACCTTCCGGGCCGAATAAATGGCCAGTGTCGTGCCACATCAGGCGCTCGTGCCATACCAATGCTGTTGTCTTGTTCATCGATTCAGATTGTCCGTTAATTGCCGGTCATGGTGCCTGGTTTATATCCGGGTGCCACTCCTGGGGTTCGGCTTGCACAATTCCCCGGGCACGCACGCCTTGTTGCAAGCATGCGTTGATCGCGTCCTGAATTTCAAGTTCACCGCGGACTGACGGTTCAACAGTCAGCAAGTATTGACGAAAGTTGGCAGGCAGGACATACAGCAGATTAGCACTGTAATTACTGGGGGCTTGACCGGCTGCCGGTTTTTCTACAATACGACTGATAGCCATGTTTGCATCGATTTCAACACTGCTACGTGCGGCAAGTTCGTGGTCCGGTAACTGTTTAAGACTCACCGATATACCGTCAACGTGACTTTCGTGAAAGGCTAAAAATTCTTCATAAAATTGATCGTTGACGATGTAATCGGTCGCGCAGACCAATAAGGGTTCCGGGTTATCAACGGGCAGTGCGCTTAGTAAAGCATCGGCGGTTCCGTGCATACTCTGCTGCCTGATTGTACGGGTTGCCAGTGGCCAGGTTTGTGTCTGCAGATAGCTGTCTATTTGTTCCGACAGGTGATGGGTAACAAGAGTTGCTTGCTCGATACCTGCCTTGCTTAGTTGCTCCAACAGATAATCCAGCGACGGGCGACCCTTGATAGGTAACAGGGGTTTAGGGGTTGAGTCAGTATGTGGGCGTAAGCGACTGCCGCGGCCTGCTGCCAACAAAACAGAATTTTTTACCCAGCGTTGTTCAGTCATGATCAGCAGTGTGGATTTGAATGCCGTCGGACGCCTCGGCAATCATCGATGTGGCAATGTTGTGGCGGTCCGGAAAATGTTGAAGATAATCCTGCAAGACACTGCGGCTAACTTCATCAGCCTTGTACCGCTCAGCCAGTATTATCAGGCAACCACCATAACCACCTCCACCGAAGCGGCTGCCGTAGACACCCGGTGTGGCGCTGGCTATACGATGTGCTTCAACTAGTGCGTCACTGCCACTTTCGTAATGATGAATTGAACTGTGGCAGGAGGCATTCATCAATTCACCAAATTCTGTCCAGTTTGCATCTTCCCAGGCAGTCGCACCCTGTCGCACCCGATTGGTTTCGCTATTGAAGTGAAGTACGCGTCGGGCAAGGGGAGGCGGTAGTTTCTGAATCTGATCGCGGCCCCTGTTATGTTCTTCAACATCACCAAGGCGTTGACAGCCGGGCTGTAGCAACGATGCGGCTTCTGCACATTCAGCCACCCGTGTATTGAAGCCAGAATTGATTAATTCACGCGAGTAACCGGAGTAGAGAATGACCCAGCCAACCTCACTGACTGAAGGTGGGGATAATGCCATTCTGGCAGAAACCCGGTTGACATCCAGCACGGCGAGCGCATTTTTTCTCCCGAATACAATCGACATCTGGTCCTGCACACCATTGTTAAGACCCATATGCTGGTTTTCAACGATTCTGCAGAGTTCAACTTTCTGTTGGGGGCTGAGCGATGTTGTGCTGCACTGTTCCAGTGCTGCCAGATAGGCCAGTATGACCGAGGCCGATGAGCTCAACCCCGCGCCGATTAATGTGCCGTCCACTACTGCGACGAGATTTTTTTCAAGCGTAAAGGCTTCGCAAAATGCCGTTACCGTGGCGATCAGGTAGCGTTGCCAGTTGGCTGCTGGCTCGCAGGACGCAGTCTCGATGCGGTTCCCGGTGACGATCAGCTCACAAGGGGTTTCCCGCCAATCGGGCTGCAATGAGGTAACACGGACGGTTCTCGTTTGCTGTTCCGGTTCAACAGCCTGGAAGCTCAGTACAGTACATTGGTCTATGGGTTGAGCCAGAACATGGCCGCCCTGATGATCTACATGCGCGCCCAGAGGATTGATACGGTAGGGGGATAATACCGTTCGGGTGGCTAGATCAGTGGCCTGATCAGAACTGTGAGCACCGGTTTGTGCTTTGGCCATGATGTCCAGCAGCAGTTCTCGTGTCTCTTGTGTGCAATGTTCAACGCTTTTCATCATAGAGCGGAATAATGGCATGGAATCATATTGGCTGCATACCTGAGGAAAGTATCTGTTTTTTCAAATATTCCTCGAATCTGCGGAATTCTGCGGAGCTGCAGATTGAAGATGTGGTGAAGTTTGCCGCCCTTGAAGCTTGGGTGGCTACGTTATTGTTTTCGGATAGGTTAAAATACCCGGCTGGGCCAACCGGGACAGCGCCCGGAACAGGCCGGGCAGTCGCCTACCAAATTACACACGACAACAAACCTAACCGAGAGAACCTATTCATGTCTGAGTCTATTGATCTGCTGAAAATTGCGCAGGAGGAACAGGATGGTGATTTATTTAGCATCCTTGACAGCACTTACAACAGATCAGATCTGAAGCCAGGAGGCGATGCTTCCGCGGTAATTTGGGAAGGTGGCAACAGTGCCGGCGATGTGGAACCCGTTGCCCATGCATTCACAGATATGTTCGCTCTTAACGGTACGTTGATGGCGCTTGATGTTCTGGGACTACCATTTATCGGCGTACCGATGATGGCCCAATACCGCCACGATACAAAACTGGCACCGCTGGACTGGTTCGGTAACCTGAATTACACCTCACTTAAGTGGTCTACAGCGGGTGACTTCATGGTGAACGACAATGGGAGGAAAGTAGTTGTTGCAGGAAAATCAGGTAATGCCGCTCTCAGGACTGCAGCAGGGGTTTACTGCAACGTGCGCCCTTACGGTTCTATCACGTCACTGCGTTGTATGCCTTGTTTGCCGTATTCGCAAGACAAAAGTGTTTTTGGTGTTGATGCAGAGACCGGCATCGTACACACACAGATGAATACGCCGGGTGTACGTATGGCCTATGCTGGCAGACGCTTTCTGCAAATGGTTAATGATACGGGGTACATCGGCCGGGTCGCACTCAAGCCGACACAGGCTCAGGAAGATACCGTCAATGCCGGCTTGATGCGCTGGTTACTGGAAGGTACCCGTTTTGAATTGAAGAAACGCTATTCGGTTGATGCCTATCTTGAGCAGAAAGAGAATGTTGATCGCATCGTTGCTCTGCTGCCTGATGGTTTCAAGGACGGTATGGATCAGTGGGGTGGCGATATATACGAACACATCTCCGACACCAATTACGGTGTGATGCTACATGACATGATCAGGCAAACGCCGGCAATTATTTACGCCACAGATCTTGATGGTGATCGCCTGACTGATCTGATGGCTGACGCGCCGGATGTACTGCGCGATTGGGGGCAGATGGTGCTCGACCACGCTGGTGCCGGTAAAAATATGCAGGATGTCTGGAGTGAAATGGGTTTTACCATGAAAAGTGGCCATGACATGACCAGTGTTATGTATCGCATGGAAGGTGATCCCATCTTTGAGCAGACTCTGGGTTCTGCTGATGCCATGTTACTGCGATTGCTGGATGGTGATGAAACCGTCGGCGGCACCAAAAATCCCTACGACCCACGAATACACTTTGTTCTGATTGCCGATGCTTACAAAGCAGCCAATCCAGGCAATGATACACTGGCATCCTGGCTGGACCAGCAGCTGGCCAAGTTTGACGAAGTGTATTCGGGCGAGCGACCGCGTTACCTGGATGGTTATGCGAAACTGAAGGCCGCGATTACACCCTGGGGTGTCAGCTAATACGGCCTTGCGGCGTTAATTCAAAAACGGCCATATGCCTATGGCGTTAATGAAAATGTAGTGTTCAGAAATCGCCGGCCGCTCCGGTCTGTACCATCCATTGCGAATGGTACAGACCCCCGGCGTTCAGTAATTCCCGATGGCTTCCTGTCTCTGCAATCCGCCCATGATCAAAAACCAGAATTTGTTGTGCAGCAACGATAGTTGAGAGCCGGTGCGCAATGACCAGTACGGTGCGATTTTCAGATACTTTTGCCAGTGATTTCTGAATGGCAGCTTCGGTTTCGTTGTCTACAGCACTGGTGGCTTCATCCAGCACAAGAACAGGCGGGTCTTTAAGAATAGCTCTCGCCAGTGATAGCCGCTGTCTCTGGCCACCACTGAGCTTGACCCCTCTTTCGCCTACCGCTGTTTTTAAGCCTTGTGGCGATGCCTCGATAAATTCCCATGCTTCCGCGGCTCTTGCTGCCTGTTCTACCTGCTGGTCACTGGCTTGAGGGTTGCCATACCTTATGTTTTCGGCAATGCTGCCATCGAACAGGTAGATGTCCTGGCTGACCAGTCCGATTTGCTGACGCAGATCATGCAGTGAAAATTCATCGATAGGTACTCCACCCAACCTGATCGCGCCCTGATCAGGAGTATAAAATCTCAGCAACAACTTGATCAGTGTTGATTTGCCGCTGCCCGTGGCACCTGCGAGTGCGCAGGTTGTACCGGCTTTTACTTTAAAACTGATGTCAGTAATGCCTGCGCCGCTGGACGGGTAAATGAAACTCAGATTATTGATTTCCAAATCTGCAGCTAGAGGCTCCGGTATTGAACGGGTTCCTTCATCTCTGAGTAATAACGGTTCTTCGATCAGAGACAATATTCGCCGCGTACTTGCCATGGCGCGCTCATACAAATCGATCACCTGTGCAAGACCCGTCAAAGGCCACAACAATCTCTGGGTCAGGAACACCAGCACGCCATAGGCCCCAACGTTCAAGCTGCCATCCAGTGCCTGTAAACCACCCACAATAAGGGTGCACAGGAATCCGGCAAGAATCGCCATTCGGATAACCGGTATAAATGCCGAGCTGACTGCAATGGCTTTACGATTGGCATCAACATAGCGTTGACTGGCCTGCCACAGTCGTTCTGATTCACGTGCCTCGGCGGTAAAGGCCTTGATGGTGGAAATACCGCCAATATTGTTGGCGAGTCGGGCCGCCAGTTCTGCCACTTTGATGCGTACATCGGCGTACAAGGGATTGGCTTTTTTAAGGAAAAAGAACGCTCCGATAACGATCGCCGGTATTGGCGTGAACGCCAGCATGGCGATCAATGGAGATATGATGATAAAAACTGCGCCAACAAGAATGACAGAAACAAAGGTTTGAATTAATTCATTTGCGCCACCGTCAAGGAATCGTTCCAGTTGATTGACGTCGTCATTCAGAATGGCGATTAGTTCGCCGGATGAGCGTTCTTCAAAGAAGGAGAGCGTTTGTGCCTGTACATTGTTGTAGGCATCCTGGCGCAGCTCAGCTTGCAGGGTTTGTGCAAGATTACGCCACAGAATCAGGTGCAGGTATTCAAAAATCGACTCGCCAGCCCAGATGAAAAAAGTGAGTACGGCTAATGCCACAATCTGGGACTGTGGTGTCACCAGCCCCAGTGTGGCAATAAAGCTATCTTCACGACTGACAACGACATCGATCGCGATGCCGATCAGTATCTCCGGCATGATATCGAAGACTCTGTTCAGCACCGAGCAGGTGCTGGCCAGAACTATGCGTTTTCGGTGACCACGCGCGTAACGAATCAACTCCCAAAGCGCGCGAATACTCGAACGTGGTTCACTCAATGAATTAGCGGATGCCTTGACGATACCGCGCTGGTTTGCCCGGGGTATAACGTCGGGCAAGGATGCCCGGTAGGCAACCAGAGGACATGAAGCGCGTCGATCAGCTCAGATCGTCCGCTTCGTCAGTCACAATCTGTCCGGTAGCACGTCGCCAGAGGATGGCACCTGAAAGGCCAATGCCAAGAAACACACTGTACAGAATCAATCCAAGCCAACGCAGTGAATCGGCACTGCCGGTAGTTGCCCAACCTTCCTGTAAGGAGAGATAGATCAATGCAGCAAAAAAGATCAGTGCGATTACGGTACCAATCAGGCCAAGCGCTTTCCATGCAGCAATTAACAAAGCGATATTGACCAGTATTGTGATAATCGCCAGTAGCACCACCCAGGCGTCAGTCGGGTTGGGGTGGCCCGTAACCCAGTGCCAGATCGAGGTGCCTGTCGGATTGTAGGTAGCGAAAACGACTATCGCAGCGATTAACAAACGCAGCAGTAAAACACCCGGCGACGAATTTTTTATTACGTTGATCATAAAGAGCTATCTCCGGTGGGGCGGTATCATTTTGTCACCGCCTGTTGTCTTTTAAACTATTGCCTGACTATAGGTAACTACAACGCTGAATACAACGAAAGCTATCATGAAAGCTGGTGCGCTTACTGGTTACGGCACGGCATGTGTCGGCCTGAGGAGCAGGGTCTGAACCGCACGCCCTACAACACCATGCTGGTCAAGCAATTGTGCATCTGCCATGCCGATACCGTTACTTTCCCAATGCCCTGTCGAGTGACTGCCCATCCATTCGCCCTGCGGTTCGCGGAACATCACGATGGTCAGGTCGGGGTTCATGAAATTAATTTCCCATGGCTCGGCATTACGGCTAAAGGCATTGCCACAATCGGCCATAGGACACATACGCTGGAAAGGTGAGGGCGTTTCATCCGGCAGCAGGTCCACGGTGCGAATCCAGGCTGTGGTTGGCCCGGGTTCCGGGGTGTTGTTGGGTGCGTAGCGCGTCTCAACACCGTGCCCGGTAAATGATGGCAGATCATGCAAGGTCCGGCTTATCGGAAAGCTGCCGGAGCGACCGTCCTTTGGTAACGGTACATCCAGTGTGGTTGTTTTCACCTGGAAATCTGCCTGCCTGGTGACATGCAGGGATTCGGCATGTGCACATGGCTTGCCGTTGTCATCCAGCAGACTGGTATTGCACAGCGAAACCATCCGACCCTGCTTGCTGACTTCGGCATTGACTGTAAAACCTGCGAACGGAATCGGTCGCAACAGATTGATTGTCATGCGAACCAGTTGCTGTTGCGGCAGCAATTTTTCTGCAGCGCGAGCCATCAACCCGCTAGGTGGCCCCGCATGACAGTGGTTTTCATCCCATGGTCCGCGGCTGTGGCTGGTCGGTTTAAAACGTTGTTTGTCTTCGCTGGTGAAAAAACTGCCGCTCATGCTTGCCCCCTGATAAACTGGATTACCATCCATCTATGTTGCTGTCTGCCAGGGGCTGGCCCCGCCCCCCTGTCGCATACCACAGCCTGAGCCAGGAACAACTTAATTCTGACTATGCAGCGTAAGCAACAAATTGATGCATTTGGTGCCTCTGTGCTAGTGGCGTTTTCTGCTCTGCTTGGTCTCAACCAGGTCATGATTAAAATAGTGAATGCTGGATTGCAACCGGTATTCCAGGCCGGTCTTCGATCATTTTGTGCGTTCTTTCCAGTGCTTTTGTTTGCCATGCTTGCCAGGAAAAAACTCAGCATCTCAGATGGCAGTTTCTGGCCCGGGATGCTGGCGGGATTGCTGTTCGCGATAGAATTCCTGATCGTTTTTATTGGCCTTGATTATACGTCGGTTTCAAGAGCGTCCGTGCTTTTCTATACCATGCCTTTGTGGGTTGCATTGGCGGCCCATTTTCTGCTGCCCGGCGAGTCACTGACGAGCCGGCGTTTCTTGGGTATCCTGCTCGCCATTGTGGGCGTTGCTGTGGCGCTGCTGTTTAAATCAGGGGTGGTTGGTGAAAAAGTCTGGTTGGGGGATTTACTCTGTCTGGCAGGCTCTTTCTTCTGGGCGGCAATTGCTTTGCTGGCCAGAGCCAGCAAGTTCTCGCGTGCCAGACCGGAAATGCAATTACTCTATCAGCTAGGGGTTTCTGCACCGATACTGCTGCTTGCATCCTTCTGGTTTGGCGATCTGTTAAGAGAGCCTGATCCCCTGATCTGGTTCATTTTCAGCTTTCAGGTACTGGTCGTGGTGGCCATCGGCTTTTTAGCCTGGTTCTGGGTACTATCAATCTATCCTGCGTCTGATATGGCAGTGTTCAGTTTTCTTGCCCCGGTCTTCGGTGTATTTTTTGGCTGGTTGATTCTCGACGAGATCGTCGGCTGGAATATTCTGCTTGCGTTGATTCTGGTTTCTGTGGGAATAGCGCTTGTCAATATGCCGTCTGCCGAGGGTAAAACGGGCGGCTCATAGTGCTGCCAGCCTGTATAATAAGTCAAAGTCTGTTGAGCTTTGTTAACCCCCATGGTTAATGCCTGGCAGGTGTTTTCCATTTTCAACCGGAAGTGTTTGTTCGATGAACCCGCTTTACACTTTACTTGCCCGTCACTCGGAAACGACAAAGATTGCTATTCGCGAACCGGGTGGGCGTGAATGGTCCTACCCCGAGTTTTTTGATCTTGTTGCGCGTGCTGCCAGGGTGCTTACCGACCTTGGAGTGGAGAGTGGTGACAGGGTCGCCCTACAGGCCAACAAGTCAACCGAAGCGTTGGCGGTCTATCTGGGCTGTGTACAGATAGGTGCAGTGTTCCTGCCATTAAATACAGCTTACACAGAAAGCGAGATAGATTACTTTCTTGAAGATTCCGCTGCGGCACTGTTCATTTGCAATCCTCAAATCGAATCTGTACTGGCTACGCAAACAAAGCGGCGCGTGGCCAGCCTTGACGGGCAGGGCGGTGGCAGTTTTGCAAATCTGCTTGAATCAGCTTCAGTTCTGCTGAAGGTTACCCCGCGTAATAACGATGATCTTGGGGCTATTTTGTATACAAGTGGCACTACGGGGCGATCCAAAGGTGCCATGCTTAGTCAACAGAATCTGGCTTCAAATACCGAAACTCTGGTGGACTACTGGCAGTTCACAGCTTCTGATGTTCTGCTGCATGCGTTACCGATTTACCATACTCACGGTCTGTTTGTGGCATCCAATGTGGCTCTCGCTACCGGTGCAACCATGCTGTTCCATACGTCGTTTAATGTCGATGCAGTGGTGGCTGACTTACCCGCTGCGACCACCATGATGGGGGTTCCCACTTTTTATACTCGTTTACTGGCTGACAGTCGCTTTAATCATGAACTCGCCTCGCATATGCGGCTTTTTACGTCTGGTAGTGCGCCAATGTTGTTGGAAACACACCTTGAGTTTGAGCGACGAACCGGTCAGCGTATTCTTGAACGTTATGGGATGACTGAAACCGGCATGTTGACATCCAACCCTTATCATGACGAACGTAAACCGGGCACAGTCGGTTTACCTTTGCCTGGTGTTCAATTGCGCTTGAGTACGGACGATAGCGCAGCCGGCACGGAAAGAGAGAGTGCAACAGGATCTGAAAGTCAGACTGATTCTGATGTCATTGCAAGGCCGACTGCAGCAACGATTGGAATGATTGAGGTTAAAGGACCCAATGTGTTTTCGGGGTATTGGCAAATGCCCGAGAAGACAGCAGAAGAATTTCGGGACGACGGGTTTTTTGTTACTGGTGATCTGGGCTCCATCGATGATGACGGTTATGTGACAATTGTCGGGCGCAACAAAGACTTGATTATCACTGGTGGCTTTAACGTTTACCCTAAAGAAATCGAGTTATTGGTAGACGAAGTGGAAGGCGTTCGGGAATCAGCAGTTATCGGGTTGCCGCATGCTGATTTCGGGGAGGCAGTGACTGCTGTCGTGGTGTTCGAAAATAAAGCCGACAAAGCTGGGGTAGGAGACACCATCCGGCAACATCTGGAAACCAGGCTGGCAAAATTCAAACAACCGAAAGAGTATGTGGTGGTGGATGAACTGCCAAGAAACACAATGGGAAAGGTGCAGAAAAATCTGTTGCGGCAGCAGTATGGTGAATTATTTAGCTAGTCAACATTGCTTTTATGAACGGTTAGCAGTTGTTGGCAATTTAAAGTTGGCTCAATACTTTATTCTTACCGGGTAAAGACACGCTGGACTGCAGCTGCCAACCAAGGTTGGCACTGTGTACCGGTCAATTTTGCTCAATGGTTTTTGCCAGCTGCATAATAGTTTTAACTCGCTCAATATCACCTACCTCATTGGCCAGTAACAAAACCAGACGAGCGTTAAGTGTAGTGCTCTGATCCATATCCAGCCCCCTGTGTATGGTCAACAGGGCTGTATAGAATTCATCTGTTTCGCCTATATCGGCTTGCGTGGCGGCTTGTGCTGCGCTGGTACTCATCTGTAACTCCATCGTGTACAGATTTAATAACGCACAAAACGGTCCGGATTGGCCGAAAAAAGTCGAATATGAGCCTAACAGAGCTCCAAAAAAGTACAAAACCACGAAGCTTGTCACATCGGTGATGTCAGCAGTCCATCGTCAACGGCAATCCGGCCCATGCTCTTGAACGCAATATTTACCAACAAGCATATTGATTGTTCTGGTAATTGTTCATGGAAACTGAGTCCTGCTGCACCAAAAGAGTGGTTGCCATTGCGCAAGACGTCAAAAGTACCCTGGCTAATATTAGGTTAGCTACCACAATTGGATTTTCTGTGAGAGCAGACGAAAGCTGTGTTTAAAGGTAATCAGCCGGCTTTATTTTACGTTGAGGCTTTAACGTTAGCGCCACCAGGAATCCTTGATGTCGAGAGATTATTCAGGCCTGTAGGCTAACATTTCAAGTGTATCTTGCGTATTTAAGCAGCTAATTATGCCGATGCTTGTACTTCAAGAAAAAAACTTGCGCGCATCCAAGTTCAATATAGGTTCTTTTCAAAATGTGAAATTTCACTCATATATATATTTCTGTGTAGATATACTCGCAATTAGAAAAAATTGGATACCTGTATTTGAAATACTCGTCGTAATTTATTTTTATATAAGGTTTTAGTGCTTGCAGGTCCATTGAACTGACGTAGTTATGACATCTTTGTAGCGTGGATAGAAGTATGACATGGATAGGAAAATGTAGATGAAAAATTCAACATGTGGAAAGACTGGTTTTAAGAAAGAGATAACTAATTTCGCAAGCTGTCTAATTGCAATTGCTATTTTGACAGCATGTGGTGGAGGTTCAAGTGAGCCTACAGCCTTGAATGACGCTCCCTTAGATGGAGAAATCTTGGAAGACGGAGACCAAGAATTCATAGAAGGTGGAGATGGAAATTCAGTTGTAGAGCTACCTGCTGGCGAAGGCGGGTTAAGTGAAATGATTACATTAGATGACCCGGAAATAGTGCTGCCAACTTCCGGTACTCAGGTCACAAGTGGCGCAGCTGCTGAAGCGCAAGCAGCAGCCGAAGCGCAGGCCGCAGCGCAAGCAGCAGCCCAAGCGGCAGCTGAGGCTCAAGCAGCCGCGGAGGCACAAGCACAGGACACAGCTTTAGCTGTCTCTCTGGCCGAGCAGGCAGCGGAAGCCCAAGCGGCTGCCGACGCAGCTGAAGCACAAGCCGCAGCTGAAGCACAAGCCGCAGCTGAAGCACAAGCCGCAGCTGAAGCGCAAGCCGCAGCTGAAGTGCAAGCCGCAGCTGAAGCGCAAGCCGCAGTCGAGGCCCAAGCAGTAGCCGATGCACAAGCAGCAGCCGATGCACAAGCAGCAGCCGACGCACAAGCAGCGGCCGACGCACAAGCAGCGGCCGACGCCCAAGTAGCGGCCGACGCCCAAGTAGCGGCCGAAGCCCAAGCAGCAGCCGACGCCCAAGCAGCAGCCGACGCCCAAGCAGCAGCCGAAGCACAAGCAGCAGCCGAAGCACAAGCAGCAGCCGAAGCCCAAGCAGCAGCAGAAGCACAAGCTGCAGCAGAAGCACAAGCTGCAGCAGAAGCACAAGCTGCAGCTGATTTGGACAACGATGGTGTTCCCAACGAGATGGACAACTGTCGCGATTTTCCAAACACCGGACAAGTGGATACTGACCGGGACACGATTGGAGATCCCTGTGACGATACACCGCTAGGAGAAGATAGTGATGGTCTGGGCGGAGATGATCGAGGGCAGTCTTGCATATTTTGTGAACTCCCTTCTAATGTCGGTGTTCCCGAATCTCCAATGTCAGGAGCTGCATCTGCAGTTGGGGCAGGAATCACGATCTTTGCGAGTGTGAAGCCTGATACACCTGTTGCTGAATTGCCCAGGCAAACGTTGTGCTACACCGATAATTTTCTGCGAGAAGCTGCAGACATAATTGGACTTGCAGGCGATTTTCCTGACAGCCCTGATTTCCAACCCACCATATTTTCGGATTATGGTGCACAGACTGTTGGATTATCGAGCGGGAATACTCAAAGAAGAATCTGGACTGATTTTGTGTCTATTTCGTTGGGTGGTACGCTACGGTTCACACATATTGATGGTGTTCCAGAAGATTCGGTAATTCACGTTTTCGAACGAGCTGGAAATGGTGAACTTAGAAGGCTTGGTGTCAATGATGATCCCATAGATGGAGAAGGTCTCAGGTTCGAGCTCGAAATTCCACTGTTGTTTCCCGGAAATTATTGTATTGCGATTACTGCATTCGGTGGTATTGAATTTGATTCAACCATTCAAACGGTATACTCGACTGAGTTTTTTAGAAATACCGCAAATTGAAGAGAAAATTATGTGGACGAGTGAGCCTCTGAAGCTCGTCCACCGCTTCCCAACTTGCAAGAAACTCTGCGTGAGTTGTGCTTCAGGCCTGTAGCATTCCTCGCTGGAATAATATTTTTTGATTTTGTCTCCCCATGCAGGTTTACAAGCTGTTTGTCTTCTGACATCGATTTAATCAAATTTGTATGAGAGTTGGTATCAGTGCTCTTTTGTGTTTTACCAGAAAGGAGTTGACGCTGATGCATTACATAAAAAATCGTGGATTAAGGTCGCAACTGGTCTAGATGTGGGTAAAAAAACTGGAAATCGTTGGCAAAATTACCATTTTGTAGTGTGTACTGCCGAATACAGGCGATAGTTGGTGAACTGCGTAATTATTGTGCCTCACGGCAGGAAAATGAGCAGGTATACTGCTAACCTGTGATTCAGGTGATCCTGGCTAGCCCTAAAAGGAGGGGCTGATGATTAACTCTCTCAATCAGTTTGCGATCTACACCATTGTGTTTTTTACAATAGTGCTGTCGCCGCTTGCGTTCTCGGCTGAAGAGTTGAGCGTCAGCCTGGAATCTGATTCAAACAGTGTTTTATTCAATCTGACGAATAACACTGATGAAGACTTGTCAGTGTTGGTTTGGGAAACCCCTCTGGAACCTGAGCTATCGCAAGATGTATTTGATGTGGTGGCCAGTGTTCATGGTAAACCTTATCGCTATGGCCGACGTGCTCAGTATCTGGGGCGCCTGTTCAAACGAGCGCAGCCGCAGTGGCGAAATTACTGGCTGATAAAAGCCGGTGAAACCGTTACTCGCAACATCGACATTAGCCAATTTTATCGTCTGGACGCTGATGGTCGTTACAGTGTTCGTTTCGTTGGTGAATTCAATTTTCTCCCCGCCGGGTTGACTGCGAGGATGGCAACAGGAGCCAGGGTCAATGAACAAACCGTCCAGGTGTCCAGCGAGCAGGTCATGGTCAATCTGCAGGCATCCAAACTGGTTGCACGGGCACGGGCAGGTGAATTCGAGAGCTGCACGGCCTCACAGCAATCTGAAATTGAAGATGATTTCAATGCGTCAGAAGACATTACTCGTGAAGCGCTTGCAGCGTTACAAGGTTTGCCTGAAAACGAGCGCCCCGGCTCACCGCGTTACTTACAGTGGTTTGGTTTATTTGAACCCACGCGTTACAGTCGAGTCGTGGCCACCTATCAAAATGCACTAGCCCGTATGGACGATGGCGCTGTTGATTTTAACTGCGGTTGCAATGAAGAGGTATTTGCATTTGTTTTTCCATCTCGCCCATTCGAAGTGTTTCTTTGTAATGTCTATTGGCGTGTAAATCAAACAGGAACAGATTCTCGCGCCGGGACCATATTGCATGAGTTGTCACACTTCCCTCAGATTGGGGATACTAGTGATTTTGCTTACGGCCAAACGGTGGCCTCAGGTCTTGCCCGGACTAATCCGGATAATGCTGTCATTAATGCCGATAGCATTGAGTATTTTGCCGAGAATACTCCGTTTATTGAAATATCTGCCGGAGAGACAACACCGTTGCAACTAGTTGAGTACACACCATTGCCGTTGGCGACTGCTGTGTCCGCCGATGTCGTTGAAGGGGAGTCTCTAATTTACCAGGTAAGTGGTGCAGATTTCATTGAACTGACAACGATCGATGGAGATACCGATTTATTTGTCTACTCCACACCTAATCGTGAAGACCAGTTATGTGTTTCGGAATCAGTCGGTAGTGCCGAGGTTTGCGAACTTTCAGGGCTGTCTACGGCTTACATTGAAGTAGTAGGCATAGAAGATTCAAGCTTTGATCTGCTAGCGGTTCCTGTAGAAACACCTGAACTGGTTTCCGAAGAGCTTATTTTGAATGAAACATTGTCGTTTACCATTGAGCAAGACGGGGAACAGTTTTTCACTGTGAGTGGTGCTAATCGCATAGTGCTGAACTCGTTAAGTGGCGATGCAGATTTATATCTGTTTTCTGATCCAGCCAGACGGAACCTTATTTGTGTCGCCAACGCTTTTAGCAGCGAGTCGGTTTTGGATGCCTGTGAAGCGTCTCTCGATACAGTTTATGTCATCGTTTATGGTTATAGGCGCTCAGACTACACCATTGTCGCAGAGTCTTTTGATTCTACTATTGCGGAACTGTCAGATGATAGTGTGGATATTCCAGTTGTTGTTACGGAGCAACCCTTAGTCAGCCCTGAACCGGTTTCGGTTGATACGGATAGCAGCGTTGCTGAATTGGATGAACCAGTAGCTACTAATGAGGATGAGCTGGTTAGTGGAGACAATACTGGTGATAGTGGTGGTGGCAGTAGTGGCGACGGTAGTGGCGGCGGTGCTGGTGCTGGTTTGTGGTTGTTTTCAATCAGCTTTTTGTTGCTGATCTTCCGGCGGCGAAAAATGGTCAACCTTGGTGCCCGCTAACGTTTTTGGTTACCCGACCATTAGTTGCTTGCAAGACATAGTGATGAATAAAATTCACCAAATTATGCTGATCAGCATGGGGCTGCTAATGCTATCCGCTTGTGATGTCGTGCCTAATGAAGTTTCGGCAAAGCAGACATCGCCGAGCCAATTGGTGGCTGGCATACTGCCTGTTGATGTTGCGATAAATACTTCCACGACAGAGGCAGAAACTACCACAGCGGCTGCAAAAGGCACGCAGCGAACAAACGAAATTCTTTTCTATCTGGAAAATAATACTTCCCGACCGATTAGCGTATTGCCGTGGAATACTCCGATGGAGAAATTTCTGTCTGCTGACCTTTTTTCTGTAACATTTGAGGGTAAACAGCTACCTTACACAGGGCGCGTTGTTAAGCGCGCAGCACCTGAAGCCAAAGACTATATCAATCTGGCAGCGGGTGAGAGGCTGGAGTCACTCGTCATGCTGTCACAGGGCTACGATATCAGCCAACCAGGTGAGTACAAAGTGGTGTTGGAATCGTTGAGTTTGCAAGATTCATCTGGCGTTCTGGATGTTGTTATTGCTGATACTACGTTGAGTTTTACAAACACCTGGTAAAATCCAGCAATCGTCCGATCAGAATCCAGCCCACTGCCAGTAAAGTTCACGAGCGCGTGATGCAATAGGGCCGGGTTGCAGTATCTTTTCGTCAAGTTGTTTTACCGTTGTTACCTTTGCCAGGTTGCCAGTCAGGAAAATTTCGTCAGCTTGCAAAAAATCTTCGTAGGTCAGCGTCTTTTCGATCACCTCAATGCCATCGTCCTGAAGAAGCTGCATGATACGTTGCTTTGTAATACCGTTTAAAAAAGTACCGTTGGGAATCGGTGTCAGTGCTTTACCATCCTTCACCATAAATACGTTCGCACTGGCAGATTCCGCGACATTCCCTAAAGCATCCAATACAAGCGCGTTATCAAATCCCTTGCTGATGGCCTCCCGAAACATTCTTGCATTGTTGGGATACAGGCAGGCGGCTTTACAGTTGACCGTTGCCATAGTGAGCATCGGGCGCTCAAAGCTGCTTAGAGTCAGCTTTATTGCGTTTTCCGCCTTGGGCATCGGGACTTCTTCCAGACACAGACAAAAAGCCGTTGATTCAGCGTCGGGCAGAATGACGCTAGCACCGTTTTCCGTCGACCAGTACATGGGGCGAATGTAGATGGGTGCGCCATCGTTGCATTGCGATAGGCCTTCGTGTGTGAGCTCTACCATGCGCGCAACATCTACCGTTGCCTTTAATCCCATTACTGCCGCAGACTCATTGACTCTCTGGCAGTGCAGTTCCAGATCGGGCACTTTGCCATTGAAGGCCCTCGCGCCATCGAACACCAGTGTGCCCAGCCAAATGGCATGATCTGCTGCCCTCATCACAGCCGGATTGCCATCATGCCAGTGCCCCTCAAACCATGTTTTTATATTTTTACCAGCTGCCATAACAAATACTTTGTCTGTCTCAATTTTCTTTGTGATGATAACGGTTTAAGGCAATAATTTGCAGAATCGAGGGCAAAAAAAAGCCAGATACGTTTGAGTCTTGTATCTGGCCAAGGGGTATTCAGCAGTTTTCCAGGTTTCCTGTTGCGTTAGTTTCCCGTCGCGTTATTTACGGAGCGCCAAGTCTCCCGGATTGATTAAACTTTGGGTCAGCAATTGATAAGCATTTGATTGGATGCAGTTTCTTTCACTAACGCATAAAACGGGCCAGTTGATCGAAAAGTTGCACGCAGTTTTATATTATTTCGAAAATAAAACGCAACTATTTGAATATAAAGAGAAATATATTTTATTGTTAACAAGGCTCGCTTGTCGAATAGACAGGACTGCAAAGTCCTGCAAGAGATATGGGTAGTTATTTACCCATCAATTTTGGCAAATGAGGGTCAAATGGGTATTAATCGGGATTTTTGATGGTCTGGTTGCCAGGTTGTTCCGCTCAGGATAGCGGCATCGGTTGAACATCCGGAATCTGTTGTTCAGGATTCCGCCTGGTTTTAGGGTCGGGTATTCTTCCCGGTAGCGGATTCTTTTGAGATGGCGTGCTTTTTCATTTTGTCGTAGAGGGTTTTGCGTGAAATCCCGAGCGCTTCGTAGGTTTTCGTAATGCTTCCACCAAGACGCTGCAGCTCTTGTTCGATCAAATGTTTCTCTACACTATCCATGCGAAGTTGCAGGGTGGGTTGTTCGGCAACTGCGCTGAAGGTTGCACTTTTTTCAAGGTCTTTGCTGTCGCGTACTGTGCGTTGAACGGAAGTGGTCCCGCTTACTGGCGCCAGGTGCAATTGATCTAACAAATGAGTATCGATACCGGAATTCGAGCCGTCGGGTGGTTCAAGCCCGGCGTTGGCTGCTATCGCAGCACGTTCGGCATAGTTGCGCAATTCACGCACATTGCCAGGCCAATCATGTTCCATGGAACTCTTCAGCCAAGCGACTGGAACGGGGTGCACGTCAAGATGGGCGCGTGTACAGGCCTGGTCGTAAAAATGTTGTAACAGGATTGGAATATCTTCTTTGCGATCACGCAACGGTGGGATTGTGATCGCAATGACGTTAAGTCGATAGTATAGATCTTCACGAAATGAGCCCTGTTTTGATGCGTCTAGCAGATTTTCCTTGGTTGCTGCTACGACCCGAATATCGAGGTTCGTTTCCTGGTTACAGCCAATTTTTTGTGTCTTGCGTTCCTGCAGAACGCGCAATAGTTTTATTTGCAGGTTGATCGGCATACTTTCTATTTCATCAAGAAAAAAAGTACCGCCATTAGCATATTCAAGTTTTCCAACCTGATTATTAAAAGCATTGGTGAATGCTCCACGAACATGTCCGAACAATTCCGATTCGAATAGCGATTCAGGCATGGCGCCACAATTGACTGCAACAAATTTTTCGTTTTTGCGCGGCCCATATTCATGCAGGCAATTAGCAACCAATTCTTTACCGGTACCAGTTTCGCCCATGACCAGTACATCAGCTGTGGTCTGGGCGATGTGCTCAATGGTTTTGTTGAGATTTTGTATTGCCACGCTACAGCCAAGCAGTTTGCGATCCTTGCGCTGATTCGATAGTTTCTTTCTAAGCAACCGGTTATCAAGAACAAGAGTGCGTTTGTCAATGGCGCGCCCGACAACTTCGCACAAAGATGCAGAACTGAATGGTTTTTCAACAAAATCGTAAGCTCCATCCTGGATGGATTTTACCGCTGTTGGAATATCCGCATGCCCACTGATTAGAATCAAAGGTAACTGGATGTCCTGCTCAAGCGCCCAGTCAAGTAGCTCGAGGCCGCTTTTCCCCGGCATTTTTATATCACTGACCATGATCCCGGGCCATTCGTACAGGTTGTTGCCGAGTTTGCTGATAACCTGATCAGCACTGGCAAAGCAGGTCACGCGAAATCCCGCCAAGGAAAGTGCCTGCTCGGCAGCCACTCTGATTATTTCCTCGTCGTCAATAAAATAGACGTCTAGTTCAGACATATCAGTCAGGCGCAGGCTGTTAGTCGGAATCAGCTGTGGCAGTTTGCTTTTCCACAGCTTTCGGGCCAGAAACACTGGCAATACCGGAGTGTTCCAAGCGTGGGGTTTTGTTACTGCTTGTGCCGGACTCAGCACTGGTAGCTGCTTTATGCAATTTGATATGAAAGCAAGCGCCTCCATCGTGGTTATTCTCAGCGGCCAATTCGCCACCAAATTCACGAATGATGGAGTGGCTGATTGCCAGACCCAGACCGAGCCCATCGCCAGAGGATTTTAATGTGTGGAAGGGTTCAAACAGGTCTTTAAAAATTTCGTTCGGGATTCCCGGTCCATTGTCTTTAACACTTACCATCAGAGCGGTTTCCTCTTCGCCGGCTTGTGACACGCGTATTGATATACATGGATCGTCGTGACCTTTCAGTGCATCGATGGCATTGCTGAGCAGATTGGTGAGTACTTGCTGTAATCTGACCCCTTCAGCGTTGACACATGTACTCAATGGAGTGTCCTGATCAAAATCAACTTTCAAGTCTATACCCTCAAGCTGTCGGGTCAATATCAGGAGAGTTTCATCAATGACGGCTTGTAGATTTACTGCTTGCAGAGTGAGCGGTGTTTTTCTGGAAAAAGATTTCAGATGGCGCATGATATCGTTCATACGCTCAGTCATTCGAGAGATCAGTTGCAGATTATTGTCAGCTTCATTTTGCTGGTCTCGCTGTAAATAAGTGGAAGCGTTGTCAGCAAATGTTCTGATCGCACTCAGTGGTTGATTCAGTTCGTGCGTGATGCTTGTTGCCATTTGGCCGATAGCTGCCATTTTGCCCGCATGGACAAGGCTGTCTTGTGCTTGGCGTAATTCTTTTTCTGCCTTGTCACGCTCGGTAATTCTGGTTCGAAGTAGTGTGTTTGATAAAGAAAGCTCTTCGGTTCGCTCTGCTACCCTGACTTCCAGTTCACCATAAGCCGCCTGTAAGCGGTCATGGGATTCCTGTGCTGCTAGTCGTTGTCTTTGTCTTTCCTTGTATTTGTTTTGGAAAAGTGTGGCGAGCAGGAATAATGCAAGCAAAAAGAGAATTGCGATAGTTTGAGCGCGTGTGACTGCTGATTTGATGCTGGTAAGGTCGTTCCAGATATGGATAGTCCAGTCTTCCGGTTCGAAATCGTATGAAAGTAGCATGTAGTTGCGTTGATCAGAGATACCTTCCGGTTTCAGTGTCAGCGAGATTTCCTGCTGATTTGCCGATTCGGTTTCCTTAAGAATATCTACGTTCAAGGGCTGCGGGACTATACCGGGAAAACGTCTGTTACGCTCGATTTCATCCAGCTTGGTATCACTTAGAGGCTTCAGAGAATGGTACAGCCAGTCCGGGTTAGAGCTAATAAAGAAAACACCATCACTATCGGTGACGGTTACCAATTCATGTCCTGCGGCCCAGGCAGATTCCATTTGAACGAGATCAGCTTTTACAACAAGAACGCCGGCCGATGTTTCGTTGTTACCCCCGTATTCTGGAATGGTTGCCGCAAAGTAGTAACCGCGTTTTTGGGAGCGTGTACCCAGAGCAAAATAGCGTGCAGAACCCGAAGCCATGGCATCTTTAAAATAGGGCCTGAAATTCAAGTCTTCGTTAATGTAGCTATGGGTTTTATCATAGTTGCTTGAGGCGATAACCCGGCCGGTTCGATTTATTATGTATACGTCGAGTGTGCCGAGAATTTGGTTAGCTTGTTTTAACTCCCGATTGACTGTTTCTATCAGCCTGGTATTTTCTGGCTCATTCAAAAGCTGTTTAAACAGTGGGGTCCGGGCAAGCAATACTGGCATTGCTTCGTACCTGGAAATTTCGCTCGCCAGGTTGGCTGCATAGACCGTTATGGTTTCGGTGGCACGTAGACGAATCTGGTCTTTGGCACGGTAGTCGGTTAAATACGAAACCGTTGCCAGCAGTATCAGGCTGGCCGCGAGCAGCAGCAGCATATGCCAACTCGCAGGAAAACTAATGGGCCTGCTGTTGGCGGCTTTTTCAGTTCGCAGCGACTTGAATATGGAAGGTATAGCCATCTGCTACATAATACACCTAACCAGGCCCCAGCCCAGCAGTGTAGATTGTCATTTGCCGAGATACCTATCACTAACCCTGTAATCTGGTACATCCCGGGCAGTTTGATGCGGCTCTACCGCGAAATTTTCAGAAAATACGTCTACTTTTCGACACCGTGGAAAGGCCCGGCGTATCGGGTTAGTAACTCTTGCTCCGATAGGTGTCTGCATGGGTAATCAGCGTGTATCTGATTAGCAAAATCGAAACTGCACAATAGATCTAGTCTGAAACTAAACAAGGGCTTTAGATAGAAACGGGAGCTGTAATCAGAAAACTTAAATACTGTTTGATCACTTCTTGTTTCAGGCTGATCTGCGTTGCAGGCCTGAATTAGTTGGCAAGCCTTGAAATTGGCTCGAATTGCCCTTTGTTTACTTGTCGGAATTCCTTTCGAATGCTGGGGTGCCTGAGTTCATCACCTGATTCATCCGCCAACAGGTTCTGTTCAGACACATAGGCTTCGTAGACGGTCTGATCATTTTCGGCATACAGATGGTAGAAGGGTTGGTCTTTGCGTGGTCGTACTTCGGCGGGAATTGCCTGATACCATTCTTCCGTATTACCGAAAATTGGGTCCACATCGAAAATAACTCCACGAAACGGGAATATACGATGTTTTACTACTTGTCCTATGCTGAATTTTGCTTCGGCAATCATTAGAGTTCCATGCACCTTCCTGAATTACTATTGTAAATCAATGTGCTGCCACTGACAGTGAAAAATTGCGACCGCTGCATACCAGAAGAAACATTGTTAGTGTTGAGTGTTGATCAGTTAAGCACGTCGTTTAATACTTTCCACGACTTTCTGCAAGGTCGCAATGTTTCTGGCAGACTAAGTCCTGTTGCTGCTTAATTACTGTGAAGCCAGACTTTGTAAAATGATTGAAGTAAAAAAAATAGGCCGATTCGAAGGCCATGACGTACTCGAAGTTGAATTACAACATGGCGACCAGATGGTCTCGATCATGAATTATGGCTGTGTTGTGCGCGACTGGCAGCTTGCAGGTGCTGCTGGTGTCCGGCATATAGTGTTGGGCTTCGATAGTTTTGAGCCTTACCCTGAGTATTCACCCTCATTTGGAATAATAGCCGGGCGGGTTGCCAATCGCACGGCGAGAGGTCGCTTTAAGCTTGCGGGTAAGGAATATCAGCTGGTTTGTAATAATGGCAACAACCATTTGCATGGTGGCGCAAAAGGGTTGGGGAAGTGCCTCTGGAATATGCAAGCAGACACTGCGACAAATGCAATAATGCTCGAGTACCGCTCGGTAGACAACGAACAAGGCTATCCCGGCAATGTTGATTTCAACATCACATTCAGCCTTGATGATCACGGTTTACACTGTCGAATGCATGGCATGCCGGACCGTGAGACCCCGATAAATCTGGCGCAGCATAACTACTATAACCTCGATGGAGTCGGTAGTTCTGTGGGTAATATAAGAGAGCATAGTTTGCAACTACATGCGGATTCCTATTTACCCGTAGATGACGAGCTCATCCCTTTGGGTCAAATACAAGAAGTTCAGGGTAGTCGCTTTGATTTTCAAAAACTGCGCAGAATAGCTGAAGCAGATCCTGATCAATTGGGGCATGACCATAATGTTGTTCTGGCAGAACCCAGTGCAGCTGATGATGCGGCTGCCGAGGTTGCTGCTGGTGTTGCTGCTACCCTGGTTTCAGCAGATTCCACAGTGTCTCTGGAAATGATCACTGATCAGCGAGGAATCCAGCTTTACACTGGAAAAAAACTTGATGTTTCAGTACCGGGTCACCAAGGGGCGCGTTTCAGGTCTTTTGGTGGCGTCTGTCTTGAGCCACAGGGTTTTCCGGATGCACTGAATAACCCGGCCTGGCCATCCATAATGTGTTCCCCGGAAAAACCCTATAAGCAAAACCTGACAATGCGTGTTAAACAGCAGTAAATGCATTAGCTGAGACGGGTAACAGGCAGGTCTGCAACTGCCGCAATCTGAGCCAGCTGTTGGGTGAAGTCGCCATATACCAATGCTACATGGTGTTCCAGACCGCTTGAAATTACGCGCTCCAGAACGGTTTCAGCCGGCTCTGTGAATTTGAGCACACCGGAAGTGCCGGTAAAACTCATCTTTCTTTCCAGCATCTCGGCACTTGCAATCATAAGTTGCTGTTGCCCGGCAGCCTGAGACCACCGTAGCAGCGTCACTTGGCCTGCCCTTAACGGGAATTCGTATAGCAGTGGCATTTTTCTATTAGTGTGTATTGTGGCGCGCGGTTTGGCCGTTTTTGCGCACATTGAAATAGGTGCCTGCCCGCAATGCCAGACAACTGCGGTGTTGTCTTCGACGTCTACATCTACCAAATCGACAAGAAACACAGGTTGATTGCTGATTTCCTGAAGTAATAGTTGGGTGACGGAGCCATAGACATCTGCTTCGCAGGCGCAGGGAACCCGGTTTTCACCAAGCATTGCAGCTGCGCCACAGGCAGCACCTCCATATTCGGTGAATGTTTCCGGCCAGCATCGCAGAGCGAAGGCATCATAAGCGTGATTGGTAGACAAGGTTTCCAGCGCTCCGGTCAGCTTCAGGGACCGGGTAAGTTGCTCCTGGTCAACCTTATCAAGACCACTGACCTGTTGCGCTACTTTTTCGCGAACTCTATCGACCTGCGTTTTGTCTACTAGTTTCGCATTGTCGAACAGCATTCCAATAGGGTGTTCATCCACTGTTATTCCGGTAGCCTGGTTCAGGGCTGTGGCATCGTACTGGCAGGTGCTAAAACCCGGTGGATGTTCACCGATACGCGCAATTTTTTTGCCTTGCAAGGCTTGTAATGAATTACGCGCTTTCGTTTTTTCCTCTTCTGTAGAGCTGTTGACACCGGGGTATGCTTGTTCCGGCAGCAGTGGGGTTAAGGCCTTTTTATTAAAATCACCGCGCAGTAACTGGTTCAGTTTTACTTCGGCTTGTGATGATTCGGGAGCGGTATACATCCAAGCGAAGGGGCGATGTAACAAGCCCAGCATATGGCTCGCCAGGTTAAGGCCACAAAAGGAATTAAGTCGTAAGCGATCACCTGCTCGTGGTTCCGGAATTGACCATATCAGTAGCGGTATCTCGGTTTTGCTTGCCAGCTCAGCGATGCTGCCAGCGTCTGTAAAAGTTACCTGTAAAACCAGAATGTTATCCGGTTTCAATGCAACCAGTTTGTCTATGGCGGTAGTGGTAGCATCTCCATCAAAGAGCAGGGTCTTTGGACCGATAATCTCCTGGCCTGAATTCTCAAGCAGGTCCAGCATCAGGGCTAGCCTTTCTTCTGCGTAGTCAACGTCAAATGTGGAGCGGCCTAAAGGTAGAAGCCCCAGTGTGTTGGTTTTTGAACTCATAGTATGGATGTTCGTTTAGTGCATACAGATGATGTGCGGAGCACTGTGTAGTGCGAATTTATTGGTAATTTATTGATAATTTTTTTTGCCACTAACGTACTTCTGTGCGTTTGTTCTAGCGCGCAACAAATCGTTCTGTAACGCTGCAATGGCCGAACTATGGCACCGGTCCCTGGTTGATAATGTCTTTTATACTTGCAGCAGTGCCGAAAAACTTCGATACTTGCCCCAGTTGGGTCATCATCAGACAATTGCCATAACGATTTTGCCAGCGATTTTGCCAGACTACCGATTTTGCCGGACAACTGATTTTAACATGACGGACGGATTCAAATCCGGCGGTGTGAGTGTGGTGTAAGAGGCAAGCTAGGAGAGCCCGGCTTGACTCTGAATCAAGCCTGCATTTGGCTTTTGCGCCTGCAATTGGCTTTTGTTTTTCCAGCCTTTGTTTCGGGCACAATTTACAGGCGATTTACTGAACAGCCGAGATAGAACAACCGAGTCAGGAGAACCATGATGTTTTCAAAATATGCAGTGCCAGCGACGACAAGAAAGAATGGAGGTATGTGTCTTTCCGGAGTAGTCACCGCCGCCATAGCCAAAGGAATCATTGGCAAGCTTTTGCTTGTAATTCCTGCATGGCTTCAGCGCTGGTTACTTGCCCTGTCTATTGTGCTGGTTCCAATACATGCGGTGGCGGATTACACGCTCACAGTACTCCATACAAACGATTTCCATTCGCGGTTTGAGCCTATCAGCAAATTTAACAGTGGGTGTAAACCGGAGGATAACGACGAGGGGAAGTGTTTTGGCGGTGCTGCACGCCTGGTGTCTGCCGTTAAGGATGCGCGTGCCCGCACAAATAATTCCATTTTAGTGGATGGTGGAGATCAGTTTCAGGGCTCACTTTTTTACACCTTTTACAAAGGTAAAGCTGCTGCGGAGATGATGAACGCTTTGCAATACGATGGCATGACAGTGGGTAACCACGAGTTTGATGATGGGCCTGAAGTATTGCGTGAGTTTATTGAAAATGTCTCCTTTCCTGTGCTGATGTCAAACGGTGATGTGTCTAAAGAGCCGTTGCTTGCCGATAAAATACGAAAGTCTATCGTCATAGAAAGAGGTGGTGAAGAGATTGGATTGATTGGTCTGACACCGGAAGACACACGGGACCTTGCCTCTCCAGGCAAGAATGTTACGTTTTCTGACCCCGTTGCGGCAGTAAGGTCGGAGGTGGAGAAACTGGAGGCTGAGGGTGTCAACAAGATAGTTGTTCTTTCTCACTCCGGGTATGGAGTTGATTTAGACGTTGCCGAAAAGGTAGAAGGCGTGGATATCATCGTCGGTGGACACTCCAATACACTGTTGTCCAATACGAATGAAAGCGCAAGTGGTCCTTATCCGACTATGGTGGGGTCAACTGCAGTCGTTCAGGCCTATGCCTACGGTAAGTATTTGGGCGAACTCAATGTCACTTTTAATGATGATGGTGAAATCACGGAGGCTATCGGTGAGCCAATCATTATTGATGGGTCTGTGGTTGAAGAAGAAACCATGCTCGCTCGAGTATCTGAGCTTGCAGAACCACTCGATGAAATTCGCAACAAGGTAGTTGCTGAATCCGCGGAGGCGATTGAAGGGGATCGTGAGCGGTGCCGGGTTGAAGAGTGTCAAATGGGTAATCTGGTTGCAGATGCCATGTTGGATCGCGTTAAGGCTCAAGGTATATCGATAGCGATTATGAATTCAGGTGGAGTGCGGGCGTCAATGGATGAAGGCGAAATTACCATGGGGGAGATACTCACTGTACTGCCATTTCAAAATACGCTGGCAACTTTTCAACTTAAAGGAAGTGATGTTGTTGCAGCACTTGAAAATGGCGTAAGCCAGGTTGAAGAAGTGAAAGGGCGATTTCCACAGGTTGCCGGGTTGAAATTTACCTGGGATGCAAATGTGGAGCCCAATGCTGGCAGAATCACCGAGGTGATGGTCAGTGTGGACGGAAGCTGGGAGATGATCGACCCCGATGCTATGTATGGAGTCGTGTCCAATGACTATCTACGCAGTGGTGGTGACGGGTATAAAATATTCGAAACTAACGCGGAGCTGGCCTATGATTTTGGACCTAGTCTGGATTTGGTGCTGGCAGACTACCTGTCTGCAAATAAGCCTTATGCACCGATTATTGATGGGCGTATTGTCAAGAAGTAGTTCAGCTTAATAAAACCGCTGACTTAAACAAAAACATCAGTCTTGCTGGTCCCGGCTAGTGCCGGGGCCGGTGGTGTAAACACTGACAGAATGGCCATCACTCGTGACGAGAGGGTCAGCACGGCCACGAGGCGATTCGGGGTTAGATGTTGATAATTCAAAAACCCACGGATGAGGTGAGGGCGGTAGTTCAAAGTGCCTTTCACTATCAGCGCTGTTGATGAGGATGATAATGGAATCGTTGTGACCTGCGCTGTCAGATGCTGATTGGCTGTCACTTGACGATCCCGGTTGTGCGCTGATTGCCTGTGGCTGTGTGCCAGCCGCGTAAAACGTGTTTCTACCCGGATGATATCCCGCGTCAGTACGAGCTGATTGCCGATAGCGTGAGTTGGGAGACGTGTCTCTTACCAGTGAATTTCGTGGTCCTGCGTTCGTTGCCGACTCTGCTGTTGAATGTTGACTGGTTTCAGATTCAGACCCTGTGTCTCCGCATAACAACATGGCAACGAACTTCAAGTCGTTGCGATTCCAGTTTGATTCCTGCATTTGTTCCGAGCTGGAGGCGAACCAGGTTATATCTGGCAGGCCCATAGATTCAGAAGTGTTGATACCGTGCATATAATGGGGAGACCTCAAAATGTTCAGCCTTTTTCTCAGAGCAATGAGTCTACGGGTAAAGGCAAGAGTCATTTCGTCACTTGCTGTCTTGCTCCAATCCAGCCAAGTCAGTTCATTGTCCTGGCAGTAAGCATTATTATTGCCCAGCTGCGTGTGACCGAATTCATCACCAGCTAATAACATGGGCACTCCTTGGGAAAGTAACAATGTGCTAAGCATGTTTAGTCGTTGGCGATTGCGGTAATCGTTTATTTCCTGATTATTGGTTGGCCCCTCATGCCCATAGTTGTTTGAATAGTTTGCAGAGTGGCCATCATTATTGTTTTCGCCATTGGCTTTGTTATGTTTTTCGTTGTAGCTAACCAAATCCTGCAATGTATAGCCGTCATGTGACGTAATCATATTGATACTGCTTGAGGGACTTCTTCTTTGCCATTCGAAGATTTCGCTGGAGCCATGTATTGCTTTGCAAAATTGTTTGAGTTGGGAAGTATCACCTGCCCAGAACTGTCTCACAGTATCTCGATACTGGTCATTCCATTCGCTAAACGCTACCGGAAAGTTTCCAAGCTGGTAGCCACCAAGCCCACAGTCCCAGGGCTCGGCAATCAATTTGCAGCGTGCCAGAATTGGATCCTGTTGAATTGCATGTAAAAAAGGAGATTCATGATCAAAGCCGTTATGTTGCCTGGCGAGAGTGGACGCCAGATCAAAGCGAAAACCATCAACATGCATATTGCTGACCCAATGACGCAAGCTGTCCAGTATCAGTTGATTAACACGCGGGTGGGACGTGTTTAGCGTATTTCCACAGCCACTATGATTAGTGTAATAGCGGCGGTTTTCCTCCAGGCGATAATAAGAAGCATTGTCGATTCCGCGGTAGCATAAGGTAGGTCCGAGCTCGTTGCCTTCTGCGGTGTGGTTGTAAACGACATCGAGAATCACTTCAATGTCACTTGCGTGTAATTTCTTAACCATATTGCGGAACTCGCGTACCGGGTCGAAATCAGCATAGCGTGTTTCAGGTGCAAAGAAGCCGAGAGAGTTATAACCCCAATAGTTCACCAATTGTTTCTCTTGCAAAAACCCGTCATCTACAAATGAGTGAATGGGTAACAGTTCAACTGCGGTTATGCCAAGAGATTTCAGGTACTCGATAGTTCGGGTGCTCGCAAGCCCTGAGTAGGTGCCCCGTTTGGCTCGTCGCATGGACGGGAATTTTTGCGTAAATCCTTTTACATGGGTTTCGTAAATAATCGAGTCGCGTAACGAGTGATTCGGTGGTTGATCGTGGCCCCATTCATGGTTATCGCTGGTCACCACGCATTTTGGAATGTTGCGGGCATTATCACGAGTATCGAAAGACAGATCTGCATCTTTATGACCTGCTATATAACCCAGATTTTCTTCCGAGTTTATCAAGCGACCGAAAAACTTACGGGAGTAGGGGTCGAGTAGCAGTTTGTTTGGGTTGAAACGATGACCTGCCGATGGGTCATAGGGGCCATAAACACGGTAGCCGTAAAGTGTTCCGGGTCTTAGGCCGGGAACATACCCATGCCATGTGTCACCTGTGCGGGACGGCAATGTGATTCTGGTTGTTTCGTTCTCACCGGAGTTGTCGAACAGACATAACTCAACCTTTTCGGCGTTAGCTGAAAAAAGCGAGAAATTCACCCCCTCACGGTCAGGTGTTGCGCCCAGGGGAAGATTGGTACCGGATTTAATAGTCACTGAAGGGTAATTTTAAGCAGCGCTTGTTAGCTTCAACAAGTTTGGGTTGATTGCGAGCGTCACAGCTCGTTTGCAACCAGAGTAGACAAGTTGTGAAGATTCGTTTTGGGTTTGTTTTAATCCGAACTACCAACCATAGGATCGCTGCAGAATACAGGAAGGGTACAAAAAAAGTGCCAATTTTTAGGCACCGTAGCCCAGTGCGCATCATTTTGATGCTTTAGCGGGGGTATTAGTCGAATTATGTACAGCTTGAGGTATACTGCATGGGGTGTTGGCTGTAGTAAAAAAAACAATGCTTTATTTGAGACAAGTAGTGAGTTGAACCGATGTTTTTGAAGCATTGCTTGATGTTATTACATTTTTGCTCAACCAGGTGTCGTTATTCTCAGTGATTGTAGATACCAGGTTGACAGTTATCACAGGGGTGTTTTTGTCGACATTAGGGTTGCTGTCATCAGGGGGTTGTTTTGGCAGAGTTGTATAGCAATAGAGTTGTATAGCAATAGAGTTGTATACCGAGCAGCGGTTTTGCTTTTCTGCCACTGAATAACATTTAGCAAAAGAAGTATTGTAAGAAATTTGTGTAAAAAAATCTGCAAAAATTATCAGGTGTCGAAGTTGAATTATAAGGTTTGATCTTTGCCACTCCAACTAAGTCTGGAGCTTCAATGTCTGTTACAAATCGGTATATATCGCGTCTTTCGCAGCAGACCCTCGCGCTGGTGCTTGCAGGCGGGCAAGGCAGCCGTTTACACGAGTTAACTACTTGGCGTGCAAAGCCTGCTGTCCCGTTTGGCGGTAAATTTCGTATTATTGATTTCGTTCTCTCCAATTGCATTAATTCAGGTATTCGCCGGATTGGTGTGATTACACAATACAAATCTCACTCGCTCGTTGCACATATTGTTGGTGGGTGGGCCGGGTTTAAATCAGAGTTTGGCGAATTCGTTGAAATTCTTCCGGCTTCGATGAGAACCGGAAAGGCGTGGTATCTTGGCACGGCTGATGCGCTTTATCAGAATCTGGATATTATTCGCACGCACAAACCGAAATTCGTGTTGGTTCTCGGTGGTGACCATATTTACAAAATGGATTATGGGCCAATGCTAGCCAGCCACTCTGAGAGTCAAGCCGATGTATCGATAGCATGTATCGAGGTCAGCACGGAAGAGGCCGCTGGAACCTTCGGCGTTGTTGTGGTTGATAATAATTGCAGGGTTATCGGATTTGAAGAAAAACCGGATGAGCCGACGGAGATTCCCGGCAAGCCGGGGCGCGTGTTGGCTTCGATGGGCAACTATGTGTTTAATACCTCATTCTTATTTGATGAGCTGATAAAAGATCATGATGACAAGAATAGTAGTCATGATTTCGGTAAAGACATAATGCCGCAGATAATAGAAAAAAATATGGTAATTGCTTACCCGTTTGGCGGCATTACAGATGATAATCAAACCGAAATGCTTCCCTACTGGCGGGATGTGGGAACTCTGGATGCTTATTGGTCCGCCAACATGGAGTTGGTTGCACTGGAGCCAGAACTTGACCTTTATGATCAGAGCTGGCCGGTTTATACACACCAGAAACAACTTCCGTCAGCTAAATTTGTCCATGCTGAGGAAGGTCGCACTGGAATGGCGGTGAACTCCATTGTATCCGGCGGTTGCCTGATTTCCGGTGCTACCGTACGGCGCTCATTGTTGTTTTCCAATGTAGATGTGCGCTCCTATTCACTGATTGAAGATTCTGTGATTCTTCCGGAAGTCACTGTGCAAAGGAACTGCGTCGTTAAACGGGCAATATTTGTTTGAGGTGTTAATTTGCCCGAAGGCACGATTATTGGTGTAGACAGTGAGAAAGATAAAGCCGCGGGTTACCGAGTTACTGATAACAATGTTACGTTGGTGACACCCGATCATCTCAATCAGTCGGTTCATCAGATTCGATAAACGGTCAAACGAGCTAGTGTCACCCAGTCAATCGCCCAGGAAATCTTGAGATATGTCGCTTGGTCAGGACG
>CALLOA010000004.1 GCA_938005265.1 uncultured Granulosicoccaceae bacterium | reverse complement strand
ATGGCGCGCCCGGAAGGACTCGAACCTCCGACCACCTGGTTCGAAGCCAGGTACTCTATCCAGCTGAGCTACGGGCGCGCTTGGCCTGATTATACTCTGATAAGGTAGTTGTTGAAACAGCTTGTTATTGCGGTAGCTTTTTGCATCTATCTTTGCGCCAACTTAGGGCGTTAACGAATATTTGTTTTGTTGTTAGATTATTGCCGAATTCACAGCTTTATTGTGGCCTTGATCAGTAGTGAGCGCGTTGGGTCAGGCGAGTTTGCCAACTTCTGCAAATTTTTAACAAGATCGTCTGTCAGTGATCTTGATGCCGTCTACTGCTGTATAATGCGAACACTCCCATTATAAAAGGTGATTCCATTGATCTCTTTCAAACCTGCAAACATGTTGGCCAAAAGCCTGTTGTCTGCAACTGTGATGGCCGCTGCACTGATGACGGCACAGGCAAGTTTTGCTCAGTCGGCGCTTGATGAAATACTCAGCGACGGCAAGCTCAAGGTCGGTACTACTGGCGACTGGAACCCGATGACTGTACGTGATCCCGCCAGTAACTCATATAAGGGTTTCGATATCGATATCATGTCAGAGCTGGCGACCGATCTGGGTGTCGAGCTTGAGTTCGTTCCCACCGACTGGAAAACGCTGGTTAACGGGGTTACCTCCGGTAAGTACCATATGACGGGATCTGCTTCCATATCACCGGCTCGCATGAAAGTAGCGGGTTTCTCGGACAGTTACATCTCGGTGGAAATTTATCCATTTACTACATCTGACAAGGCTGGCAACTTTGATGGCTGGGATTCCATTAACAATGGTGACGTCAAGGTAGCCACTACTCTGGGCACCACATTCGAGAAAAAAGTGAAGGAATGGTTTCCCGATGCTGACATTAAAGTCGTTGAAGCACCAGCGCGTGGTTTCCAGGAAGTGTTAGCTGGCCGTGCTGATATTTTTGTCACGTCCAACATTGAAGGTGCCACTCTGAAAGAAAAGCACGACATCGTTCAGGTCAGTAATACAGATGCGCGCTCACCGGCACCCATTGCCATGTTGTTGCCGCAGGGCGACCAGGTCTGGATTAACTATGTTAATAACTGGATCAAGGTTAAATCCCTCGGTGGTTTCTTTGACGCTAACCGTGAAAAATGGGGCTTGTAATAGCTGTTATTACTGTTATTAAGTAGTCTCGTATTGACTGTAATCACACAGTCATGAAAGATAGCAAAGGCGGGCAGAACACTCTGTTCGCCTTTTTTTATGCCCCCGGGAGCCAAAACAAATGACCACGCAGCAACAGCCTGCTGTGCTGATGGAAGATGTGCACAAGTGGTTTGGTAACTTCCATGTGTTGAAAGCGATCAACCTTGATGTCGCAGTCGGCGAGCGTGTTGTGATCTGCGGCCCCTCCGGCTCCGGCAAGTCAACAGTGGTTCGTTGTATCAACTATCTGGAAAGGCACCAGCAAGGCAGGATCGTTGTTGACGGTGTTGAACTGACATCGAATCGTAAAACCGCCGCTCGTATCCGTTCGGAAGTAGGAATGGTGTTCCAGCAATTCAATTTGTTTCCTCACCTTAGCGTATTGCAGAACTTGACCTTAGGCCCGATTCATTCCAGAGGTCTGAGCCAGGCAGAGGCCGAAGAGCGTGCCATGGAGTACCTTGATCGTGTTCATATCCCGGAACAAGCTGATAAACGGCCGGCCCAGCTCTCAGGCGGGCAGCAGCAGCGGGTAGCGATTGCCCGCTCGCTTTGTATGGAGCCGAAAATCATGTTGTTTGATGAACCTACATCGGCGCTGGATCCTGAAATGATTGCTGAGGTGCTGGATGTCATGATCGAATTGGCTGACGAAGGCATGACAATGGTGGTCGTCACCCATGAAATGGGATTTGCACGGCGTGCCGCCGACAAAATGGTATTTATGGATGAAGGTCAGATTGTCGAAACGGGTACTCCTGATCAATTTTTTGATGCACCTGAAACTGAAAGATGCCGTCAGTTCTTGCAGCAAATCCTGCATCACTAGTTTACAACTGTGAATAGAAACTTATCAAATTTGCACGCTTCTTGGCTGTCATCCTTGGCATGGCCATTTTGTTGGTCATGGCAGCGTGCCATGCTGTTGTGTAGCATCCTCCTGCTTACTGGTTGTGGCAACAGTAACCTCAAATGGTATGTCGTATCACCGGCGACCGAACAGGGGCGGATTAATCTCAAGTTTTTACTCTCCGGCACCAAAGACACGTTGCTGATGTCTTTGCTGGCTCTCGGGATTTCGATCTTTGTTGGTTTGCTGATTGCGATACCAGGTATTGCGAGGCAAAAGCCGTTGCGCGCAACCAATGTGGTTTATGTTGAGCTGGTTCGTTCGATTCCATTGTTGCCGCTTATATTATGGGTTTACTATGGTCTACCGGAAATTGCCGGCGTGCAGCTGGATTATTTCTGGGCCGGAGTATTCGCGCTGGCATTATCAGACAGCGCCTTTGAGGCGGAAATCTTCCGTGCCGGCATCCAGTCGATACCCAAGGGGCAGAGTGAGGCAGGCAGAACAGTTGGGCTGAATTATTTTCAAACCATGTGGTATGTGGTGTTACCACAGGCGATTCGGCGGATCTTGCCTGCACTGGGTAACCAGTTTGCCTACATGGTAAAAATGTCAGCGCTGGTGTCTGTGATTGGCTTGCAGGAATTGACTCGCCGTGCCAATGAATTGATCGTAACCGAGTATCGCGCTCTGGAAATCTACACCATACTGATTATCGAATACCTGGTGATCATTCTGATAATCGGGCAGGGTGTGCGTTGGCTGGAACGAAAAATGGGCTCTGATGAGTTAAACGCTGGGCGTTAGTGCCCGCGTCTTTGTCTTTAGTGCTTACTTTACTTTAAAACGCCGTGTTGTTTTCACGACGTCCAGCTATCACGGTTTCCAGCAAGCCTGATTACATGGAAAAAACATGAATCAGCGGCGTAAAGATATTTTTTTCCTGCAGAAATAGTCGTTTCGTTGTAGGGTCGTAAGCAACACCATTAAATCCACCGCATTCTCGTTCCCAGACTTGTGCCGGCATATCCAGCACTACTTCAAAGGGTACATTCGAGAGATGATCCCGGCCCTTGCCAGCCATAGTTGCTCTGGCAGACGCGGCAATATCAACGCCCTTGTAGAACAATAGAACGGCGCGCCGGTACGGAGCCTGAGCCGCAACACCGTGATAGCCCTTGTAGATATTGCAGGGATTGCTGAAGTTTTTGGGAATCTGGTCACCCAGCGCTCCAAAAATTTCCGAGCAATCTTTACCTGAAGCAGTCTGTGGCTGTCCTTGATTAAAAAGGCACTCTTCTTTTTCCTGTTTGCCGCGTGCGCGAAACGCGTTAGGGTCTTCCCAAGGGTTTTGTTTCCCGTACCACCAGACGGGGCCGCCAAATTCGCAAGCGACGAACATACCGTCTTCATATTCGTTCGTTGAACCCTTTACCGGAAACTGCCCCCAGGCAATGTCATGGCAGCGGTTGGTGGGTGACCATTTGTATTTCGATGAATACTGCGGCCACTTGATCTTATTAGCGTTCCAGTTGTCATTGAACGCAGACGGGTTGTGAGGGTGGTGAAGAATGGGCAGCGCCTCGATTGCACCTTTTTGGGTGCGCGTCATGTCTGCACAGCGAAACGCATACAATCCGAGGCCCTGGCTGCGGGTTTTCTTAGCGCCATGAGCACGTAGATCACCTGTCAGGCATATTTCTTCACCGGGCTTGCTGAAACCGCTGCTGGCAAAAACGCTATCAGCATAGTTCTGGTTTGAAATTGAACCAACGTACGCGCCTACCATTTCAGTGTGACATAAGTCTTTGTAGCCGGCAGGGCAGTTAAAACTGAACGGGCCCTGCGCGCGAGCCTTTTTGTCAACAAAACTGGTAACGCAGTGAGACGGGAATTTTTTGGTGCCGACGTTATACCAGTCACGCGCACAAGTGTGCAGAACCGAGCCATCGCGCAATCTTGCGATACCGGACATTTCACGGTTCTTCCAACCTTGATCAGGAGCCTTTTCGGTAAGGTCCTGGTAGATCGATCGGCCACTGGCATCTATTGTCGGGTCTGATATCGGTATAACCTCCCGACCTTGCGGCACAGACTTCGGCAAGTGGCGGGTGTTGCGTTGTTCTTTTGCAACACTGGCCGGTTTTTCAATTGAGAAGGCACCGAATTGCTTCGGAGCATATTTGGCATTACCCAGCATACCGAGGCAGCCACTGAAGCCATCGTCTGCACTGGGATCAGGTTGCCCAAAGCAGTCAGGCGAATAGGTAATACCACTGACGGCATTGGCATAGTGTGGCCCTGTGTGATCATAAACCGGAGGCGAGATCACACCGTGATAGTAAATCTTGCGTGCGTGGGCTTGTGAATTCCCGATCGCAAACAGGGCGACTATTAGAAACGTTTTTATAAGTTGTGGCATCGCTGGCTGGTACTAAAAGAGGTGATAAGTAAACGGGTCGGGCAACCCGGTTAAAATTACTCGTAAACAGATGGCCACCACTGTTGACCGCAGACTGTGTGACTTATCCAATGATACATCGTCTGGTAACGACGATACGCGACTTTTCTTGACTGTCAGAATGTTGGCAAACTGCGCGATTGTGCCATGCGATTGTGCAATGCTTATCTGCGCTATCATTAGCAGCACTGCGGGAGGTTGAGGTGACAGGGGAATACGAAGAGGTTTTATCGTTCTGGTTTGATGAACTGGAGCCACGGCAACATTTTAAAAAAGATGTGCAATTGGATGCAGAAATCGCGCGAAGATTTGCCAATATGCACAAAAGAGCAACCGATGGCGAGTTGCAGATGTGGCGAGGCTCTGTCGGCGGGCGGCTTGCGGAAATCATTGTTCTTGATCAGTTTTCCCGAAACATCTATCGTGATGATGCCCGTGCCTGGAGCAATGACAGACTGGCGCTGGCGCTCGCTCAGGAAATGGTTGAGCTTCAACTTGATATGAACCTGGTAGCGCCACGCCGTGTATTTGCCTACCTGCCCTACATGCATAGTGAAGACATCGCGGCACAACGCGAGTCAGTACGCCTGTTCACTGAACTGGGTCTTGAGTCCAATCTTAAATTTGCGGTTCTGCATCACGACGTCGTAGCGCGGTTTGGCAGATTCCCGTATCGCAACGCTCTGCTGGGTAGACAATCGTCACCCGCCGAGATGGAGTACGTTGAACAGCATGGCAGCTTCTAGCAACTTCAGGCCAATTTATCAACTACCAGTTACTACGGTTGCTGGTGACAAGGCCTCTGCTGAATAACACTCTGGCTCTGTTGTGTGTCACGCGTGAGTTGTCAAGTGCTGCAGTCTTCGATCTATGGCCTTATCAAGGTCTCAAATGTGCGAAAAGGGCCATATCAGACGCCGTGAGGCTTGAAACTGTGTCCTATGCGACAATTTGTGACTGGCTACGGCATGTTAAAATGCTGCCCAGAGGTAGCGGTCAGATTCGGCGCGCGAGGGATTGGCCTCTATGCTGACTCAGTAATTGACATCCAGCTCGACTTTTCCACCTTCCAACGGACGGACAAGGTAGAGAAATATTTTTATCCATCCGGAGGAAATACATGATTTTCAAGAAAAAGAACGGTAAGGATTTGCCCTCACACATCACCGAAATGGCTGAAGTAGCCAAAAAAAGCGGTGACGGCGTAACACGCCGCGAATTCCTTGCTCTGGCCAGTATTTTTGGCGCTAGCACAGCCACTGCCTACAGCATGCTCGGTCTGGTTGTACCGACGACAGCTCATGCTGCGGCTCACGCCAAGCAAGAGGGCGGTACCATGCGCTTCCAGACCGAAGTGCGTGCCATGAAAGACCCCCGCACTTATGACTGGTCGCAGATTGCGAACTTCTCGCGCGGCTGGTTGGAATATCTGGTTGAGTACAACAATGACGCAACCTTTACCGGCAAGCTGGTCGAAAGCTGGGAAGTATCAGATGATGCCACTAGCTACACACTTAACGTACGAAAAGGCGTCAAGTGGAACAATGGCGATGACTTCACCGCTGAAGACGTGGCACGCAACATTACTGGCTGGTGCGACAAATCAGTTGAAGGTAACTCGATGGCCGGTCGTTTTAACACATTGATCGACCCTGAAACAGAAAGAGCACTGGAAGGCGCTATCGAAGTCGTCGACAGCCACACGGTCAAACTGAATCTGCCAGCTCCTGATATCTCCTTGATCGCAGGTATGGCGGATTACCCTGCCGCGATTGTTCACAAGGACTATAACGCAGAGAATGCGATTGAAAATCCATTGGGTACAGGTCCGTACATCCCTGAATCACTGAAAGTCGGCGAGAAAGGTGTACTGGTACGTAACCCGGACCACACTTGGTGGAACGAAGGTAATGGTGCCTGGCTTGATCGTCTTGAGTACATCGATTACGGCACTGAGCCAGCAGCTCACTTCGCAGCATGCGAATCTGATGAAGTTGATGCGATGTACAGTATCGAGGGCGCTGAAATTCTCGAGCTGTTCCAGACTCTCGATGGTTGGGAACAGAACGATGTTGTGACCGCAGCAACCATCGTCATCCGACCGAACCAGCAAGCTGAAATTGACGGTAAAAAGCCCTACGCTGACAAGCGAGTACGTCAGGCTCTGGCCATGGCTGTCGACAACGGGGTTTGTCTGGAGCTGGGTATTGGCGGGCTGGGCGTTACTGCTGAGAACCACCACGTTGGTCCTATGCACCCGGAGTATGCCGAACTGCCACCGATCAGCCAGAATGCCGAAGGTGCTAAGAAGCTGATGGAAGAAGCTGGTATGGCTGACTTCGAGCACGAGCTTATTTCACTTGATGCTGGCTACCGTAAAGATACCACTGACGCTGTTGCAGACATGCTCAGAAAAGCAGGTATCAACGTTAAGCGAACTGTATTGCCGGGATCAACATTCTGGAATGACTGGGTCAAATATCCGTTCTCGTCCACTAACTGGAACCATCGTCCGCTGGGTGTTCAGGTACTGGCTCTGGCCTATCGTTCCGGTGAAGCCTGGAATGAAGCCGGTTTTGAAAATGCCGACTTTGATGCAGCTCTTGCTGAAGCACTGGCAACGCCTGATGTTGAAGCACGCCGCAAGATCATGGAGAAAGTGCAGAGCATCATGCAGGACGAGGGTGTTATGGTTCAGCCTTACTGGCGTAGCCTGACCAACTTCACGAAATCCAATGTGGGTGGTTGCCACCACCACATTACTTTCGAGTACCGCCCGCAGGATATGTACTTTAAGGCGTAACTGAAGTTGTCACTGTCGTCGTAACGGAAGTTGTCAATGAAGCTGTGGCCGATTTTGCGACCGATGTTGCGACGACAAGTGCCGTAATAGTCGTAAGTAAGCACGATAACGGGTGAACTTTCGGTTCGCATGTTTTTCCAACTAAAACAGATGAACCCGCGAAGCTCCCTCGAGTAGAAATACCGGTTAGACAAGCGAACCCCGATTGTGGGTTCAGTGATTGGCTGACCGGTATCTATCGTTTGCACCGCAATTGCTTGCATCCCGATCGCTTGCACTTCTCGGGTTCACAGTATTTCGTGAAACGCCGATTGCCACCCTGGCAAGTGATGTTCCAATAAAAGGAAGATAGGCAGTTAATGATTACTTTCCTGATCCGACGCAGTGGCGTGATGTTGCTAACAGCATTCTGCCTCACCTTCATCGTTTTCTTCCTCACCAATCTAGAGCCCAATCTCGAAAAACTCACCAAGAGTGAGGGCAATATGCGCATGACCGACACGGAAGTGCAAAGCTGGCTGGAGAATAACGGTTACCGCCAGCCGCTAATCAAGCGTTATGGAGAATGGCTGGGTATCGCGCCCGGCTGGACCCGAACTCACCCGGAAACCGGAAAGGCAACCGGTCGTTGTGTAAAAGCCGGCACTGCGATCGCAGATGCGCCGAGATTTTGTGGTCTGTTGCAGGGCGAGTGGGGCAAATCGCTGGTTTTTAAGGCGGATATCAGCGGTATTGTCGCGGAGAAACTGGGGCATACCGGCAAATTGATGTTGGCTGTTATGTTGGTTATGGTCCCGGCTGCATTGATAATTGGTGTGATTGCCGGCATGCGTGAAGGCACCAAGACTGATCGCTCGCTCTCGGCATTTTCCATCCTCACGACATCGACCCCCGAATATGTCACCGGTGTTATTTTTATTGTTATTTTCTCCAGCAAGCTGGTTGGCTTGCGCTGGTTCAAAGGCACGGCGACAACGGCCATGGAGAATGCCACGTTTGAAAATTTCACCTTGCCGGTGGTCACACTGGCGCTGTATGGCGTGGGTTATATCGCCCGTATGACACGCGCATCTATGGCTGAAGTCATGACTGAGCAGTACATACGTACTGCACGACTCAAGGGCATGAGCTTTGGCGGTGTTGTCGTGAAGCACGCTCTGCGTAATGCGTTAATAGCTCCTTTTACCGTCATCATTCTGCAAATTCCCTGGTTGTTAACTGGCGTTGTCATTGTGGAAACACTGTTTAATTACAAAGGATTCGGATGGACCCTCGTACAGGCGGTAGGTAACAACGATATCGAGTTGTTGCTGGCGGTGTCAGTCGTCGCGGTATTTGTGGTTCTGGTGACACAGCTGATATCGGATATCGGTTACATGTTTCTGAATCCACGAATCCGGGTTAACTAGGGGGCAGCTGATGGAACGTTTAACTGGCCTTGAAATAACCACTCGAATTCTGCAACAGTTCACGCCGGTATGGATTGGCCTGGCGGTCATTTTGCTGCTGTCGGTTCTACTCAGAAAAAGACTGGGCCTGTACGGGCGTTTGTTCTCAAGCCCGATAGGAGTGGCTGGTCTTATCCTGGTGCTGTTCTGGGTGCTGACAGCTATCTTTGCGGACATGATTGTCACCGCCGACCATCTGTCTCAAGTCTCGGGCATGAAAAACAAACTGCCCGGCTGGCCGGTGCGAGGTGCGGAAGGGGAGTTTTACCTGCTGGGCGGTGACAACCTGGCTCGTGATGTATTCAGTCGTATGGTGATGGGTAGCCGGGTGGTATTGGCGATCGCACCAGCAGCAACGTTATTTGCATTTATGGTCGGAATAACGCTGGGATTACCTGCCGGTTTTTATGGTGGCAGGCTTGATACCGGTTTGAGTTTTCTTGCCAACCTGGTGCTGGCATTTCCCGTCATACTGCTGTTCTTTTTACTGGTGACCCCGGAAATTCGAGCTACCGGTGTGCCCTTGGTATTATCCGGGGTTCTGTTTCTGTTCCCGATTATTTTCTTTCTGTTGCTATTTACTTCGCGCTTTCGCGAACGGCCCGGTCTTTTGGCGGTGTTGGTGCTGGCAACACTGATTCTGGGTGGCTGGGCGTATTCAGGTCTGGCATTCAATGCAGATCCCTTGAATGTTTTTTATATGGATCCCAACCTGCTGAATATTTTTGTATCAGTTGTGTTTGTCAATTCGCCCACTGTTTTTCGTATTGTTCGTGGCCTGACCATCGATATTAAAACTCGCGACTATGTGGCTGCCGCACAGACACGTGGCGAGCGCCCCTGGTATGTGATGCTGTGGGAAGTACTGCCCAACGCACGTGGCCCGCTCATCGTGGATTTCTGCTTGCGCATCGGCTACACCACGATCTTGTTGGGTACTCTCGGATTTTTTGGTCTTGGCGTGACACCTGAAAGCCCTGACTGGGGTCTTACCATCAATGAAGGGCGTAAGCTGTTGCAGGTTTATCCGCACCCGGCACTGCCACCAACTTTTGCTTTGATGTCACTGGTGCTCGGATTAAATCTGCTGGCAGATGGCTTGCGTGAAGAATCGCTGAAGGACTGATGATATGAGCACGACTGAGACAGCTTCAGGAAATGCGGTAGAACCGATTCTTGAGATAGATAAACTTAATATTTCATTCTTCGTACGCGCCGGTGAAATACCCGCAGTCATGGATTTTTCCTGCAAAGTGATGCCTGGTGAAGCCATGGGGCTGGTCGGTGAATCCGGTTGCGGCAAGTCCACGGTGGCGCTCGGCATCATGCGCGATATGGGTAATCGCGGCAAGATCGTGGGTGGCAAGATAAAATTCCGTGGCCGGGATATGGGCGAGATGTCTGAGAAAGAATTGCAGGATATCCGTGGCTCTAAAATTTCCATGATCTATCAGGAGCCGATGGCGTCACTTAATCCTGCGATGAAGGTGGGCAAGCAGTTGATGGAAGTGCCCCTGATCCATGATGGTGTATCAAGGGATGATGCCTACAAACGCAGTATCGAGCTACTGGATGCGGTCAAGCTGCCGGACCCGGCTCGTGTCATGAGTGCTTTTCCCCACCAGATTTCAGGTGGCCAGCAGCAACGTATCGTTATCGCAATGGCGCTTCTGTCAAAGCCTGATTTGTTATTGCTTGATGAGCCAACAACAGCTTTGGATGTAACGGTAGAAGCTGGAATTGTTCAGCTTGTTAAAGAGCTTGCGCGAGAGACTGGTACTTCGATGCTTTTCATTTCGCATAACCTCGGGCTTATCCTAGAAACCTGTGACAGAATCACTGTCATGTATTCGGGCGAAGCCGTTGAGACAGGCACTGTTAACGAAGTGTTTGATAGCATGCGTCATCCTTATACGCGTGGCTTGTTCAATTCCATTCCATTGCCGGGTGCGGATAAAAACACGCGCCCCTTGGTATCAATTCCCGGGCAGTTACCACTGCCGATGGAAAGGCCCAAAGGGTGTAACTTTGGTCCGCGTTGTTCCTATTTCAGTGAAGAGTGCGATACGGCAGCTGTGCGCATGCAGGCCGTGCAGGGTGAAGCGAATCATATGTCCCGCTGTGTGCGTATGGATAAAATTGACTGGGATGCAGAGCCCGAGCGACCGGTGGTGACTGAACCTTCCGAGCCGGGCAAAGTTGTACTCGATGTCAGAGAACTGAAAAAGTACTACAACGTGGCTGCCAACCAGATGTTCGGAGGTGGTGACACACGTACAGTTAAAGCGAATGAATCCATCACATTGACAGCACGTGAATCGGAAACGGTTGCCATAGTGGGTGAATCGGGCTGCGGCAAGTCAACACTGGCAAAGGTACTGCTAGGGTTGGAAACCGCAACCGATGGTGAAGTCATGCTCGATGATACCAGTATCGGTAATACAGACGTAACAGACCGAAACACCGAAACTGTTGCGTCTGTTCAGATGGTATTCCAGAACCCTTTTGATACGCTGAACCCCAGTCATTCGGTGGGTTCGCAAATTATTCGCACGCTGGAGAAATTCAATATCGGCTCCAATCCGGAAGAGCGACGCCAGCGCATGCTTGAATTACTCGATCTGGTCAAACTGCCCCGCGCTTTTGCCGATCGCATGCAACGCCAGCTTTCGGGTGGTCAAAAGCAGCGCATCGGTGTGGCCCGTGCATTCGCCGGCCAGCCCAAACTGGTTGTGGCGGATGAGCCGGTATCGGCACTGGATGTTTCGGTGCAGGCTGCAGTCACCGAACTGTTAATGGAAATCCAGCGTGAAGCCAAAACCACCATGCTGTTCATCAGTCACGATCTGTCAATTGTCCGTTATATTGCGGATCGTGTTGTAGTGATGTATCTCGGTCATATCGTTGAACAAGGCACAACGGATGATATATTCGCGCCTCCCTATCATCCTTACACCGAAGCTTTACTGTCAGCTATTCCTATTGCTGATACCAGTGTGCAGAAAAAGCAGATTGTGCTCGATGGTGATATTCCTTCAGCGCTGAATCCACCATCGGGTTGCCCGTTCCAGACGCGATGTGGGCATAAGGCAAATGTGCCGGGTGGTTTATGTGAAAAAGAAGTGCCGCCTGTAGTTGATCTTGGGGGTGGGCACACGATCAAATGCCATCTGGATTCGAGTCGGCTTGATGCGATGGAGTCTGTTATCAGTTTCCATAAATCGGCATCTGCTGACACGGCAGGTACGCATGGCACGGGATCCGACCTGAGCACCTGAGTAGCTGAATGCAACTGCCTGCAGCGGTAGAATTCTGGGCGCAGCGAGAACCTTCGCGTCCTGCCATAGCCATCGGTAACCAGGTTGTCCGAAGCTATGCGGAGTTGCATCAGAACATATCCGGGCTTTCCATTTCACTGCTTGCAGATGCTAATGGGCTGGGTCTTTTTAAAGGTGCACGCGTTGTCCTGCTGATTCAGAATACTCCCGAATTTTTTGAATGTCTTTTTGCCTGTTGGGTGGCAGGGTTGGTACCTGTGCCACTGAACACACAGCTGCATCCACGTGAGCTGCGCTACATAGTCAAGCAGTCAGGTGCCTCACTGGCATTGTCCTCGGATACGCTTACGTC
>CALLOA010000003.1 GCA_938005265.1 uncultured Granulosicoccaceae bacterium | reverse complement strand
GGATCAGAGCACTATCTTGAGCACGTGAAAAAGAAACTGAAAATTCGTCAACCCGGACGCAGGCTGATTGAATTGGAGGGTGGGACATGTTTGAAGGAACCGTCGATTCCGTTATATCGTGTTTTGGATGCAAAAAACGCTCTGTAAGCTCTTTATCCAGGTCGATTTAGCGAGAATTACATGGAGATTCAATAGATTATGGAGGTCTGACCCCCATGGTCAAAAGATTCATGAAGAAATAGGAAATTCAGCCGACTTCTCCCTTATGTAATTGTTTTTTTCTCACCTGATACAGGCGAGATGCTTCAGTGTGATGGTAGTAAAGTGATCACACGCGTCTTAACAGAAATTTGATGTGTAAATTTCGCAAAAAACTGATTGTTGAAGCCCTGGAGACCCGCATTCTTTACTCAGCGGATGGTCTGCTTGCAGGGTTGCCTATCGCTATCAATGCGCTTGATGATAAATGGCAGCATCACGCTGAAAGCCAGGATTCGCTATTGACAGGGTTACACGCTACCGAGTCACCCAGGACTGAGTTACCCGCCGAGACCAGCGAAACGAACAACCACAAAGATCCAAGCGAACAGCTTGCCGAATCACCTGCCGAATCAGATTCCGCGTTCGATGCAGCGAATGGCAGCCTCCCGAATACTAATGACAACACTCAAAAGTCTGTTGCTCAAAATCAAAACAGAATGGCGCCGGGTGTGGGCGTCGACATCACGGTTACAACCGGGGTCGATAGTGTAGATAGCGATGTATCTGATATAACCACGTTACTGAACGATAATACGAGTTTGCATTCGCTTCGCGAAGCCATACTCGCTGCTAATAATACTCCCGGCCACGACATAATCTATATACCCGACGCTATTTATAGTCTTATCGATAACGCTACGTTTTATACAGGTTCCGACACTCTCGATATTGATATCACAGATGATTTAACCATTCGTGGTGAAAGCACTTCAGGCACGATACTCTCGGCCGCACAGTTGGATCGTTTCTTTGAAATTGATAACAATGCAAATGTCACCATCGAAAATTTAACATTAACAGATGGATTGAACAGTTCATCCAATGGTGGCTCTATTGCAGTAGCTTCGGGTTCACTGGAGCTCAGCGGCGTTGTTGTTCAGAACAACTCGGCGACATCTGATTCAGGTGGCGCGATATTTCTGGATAACAACACCAGCCTGACGGCTTTCAACACTGAATTTCTCAACAATACGGCCCGTAGTGAAGGCGGTGCAATTTGGTCTGGTCGAAATACAACGGTTGAACTACACACTGCGCAATTCACCGGCAATACAACACTCAATCGGGATGGTGGCGCGATTCACGCGGATTCTACTTTAGCTATTACGAATTCTGAATTCCTTTTAAATACTGCGAACACCACCGCTGGCGCAATCCGTCTTACTGCCAATGCGGATGCCACTATCAACGATACATCTTTTTTGCAGAACACTTCTACAAGCAATGGTGGAGCAATAAGTAGCAGCGGCGAGCTTGCATCGTCTTCTAACTATTTCTACAGAAATACAACGAATTCGTTCGGAGGCGCGCTCCATTTAGCAGGTGATACCAACACCATAGTGGGTTCAACCTTCGAACTTAACAGTGTCGGTGGCAATGGTGGGGCCATACGCATTGCTTCGAATGCCGATACCTCCATAAGTAATTCAACTTTTGTACGTAATGATGCCGGCAATCAAGGTGGTGCTATTGAGGTAGCGAACGCTAATCTGGATATCGACCACAGCACCTTCGTGTCCAACACTGCAGCTGGTGGCGCTGGTGCGATTCACGGGCAGTTAGGATTAGAGATTATAACTAACAGTATTTTTGCATTGAATACAGGCTCTACAACTAATTCTTCACACTTCAACGCTTCGATTACATCGGGTGGATTTAATGCCTTCGACAACAATGCACCGGTAAATACCGATCTCACTGATATTACCAATGCCAATCTGAATCTTCAGCCTTTGCAGAATAATGGCGCTACTGTGCCTACCATCGCGCTCGGTGCCGGCAGCGATGCGATTGACTCTGGCGCGGTGGGCGTTCGGCTTGATGCTGTGGGTCAGGCCAGTAATACAATCAGTGATATTGGCGCGATGGAGTATGCAGTCTCTGCTGATTACAACAAGATATTCTGGATCGATCAAGATTCCGGAACGATCTTCCGTGCCAATATGACTAGTGGCGCCAGTCCGACAATTTTTGCTGTACAGGCGATTTTAAACACTGAATTTCCTGGTATCGATATAGAGTACGATGAATTAAACCAACGTATTATCTGGACAGAATTCGATGGTATATCGGGCGGGAAAATCGTGCAGGCGGCACTCGACGGCACTAACCAGACTGTTCTGGCTGATTCGAGAACTGCTGGCTCAACAATAGTCGTTCCACGTGGCCTTGCACTCGATCCCGAGAACAACCGCTTGTATGTGATCAGCACAACACCTGGATCAGCATCCTTTGATGAAGTGCAGGAGTACCAGCTGGACAGCAATTCAATTACTTTGCTGAATGTGGTTCATCGTGCCAACGCTGGCGGCGATGGTGCTGGTGGACCATCACTAACAAGACCGGTAGACCTTGAATATGTTGATTCTGCCTCCAGTCTTGGTCGATTTCTGGTTTATACCGACACAAATGAACCACCGTTGTTTAGACAGTTTTCGCATTCGGAGGTTGTCACCTTATCACTGGACAACCCGGGAACATTCGACAACGTACGATTCATAATTAATTCGGCTACCCAAGCCGCACTACCCATTTCAAATATCGCATGGGACGAATCCAATTACAGATTGCACATCACATCAATCCTGGGAGAGTTCTATATAGAGTTTGATACCGGCACCCAGGATTGGACCCTGCAGCCAGGATGGGTTCCCGGAGCTTCCGGTAGCTATTCACGTGCTATCGCGTTTGACGGATTAAACAACCAGCTGTTCTTGTCAAATGTAATGGGCTTTGGTGTATCAGACATTCATTCGCTGGATACTGATCACAACAATGAAGTTCTGGCGATTGACGGGCTGGGCGATATCGCATCGATAGCATTGGCCACTCTGAGTGGAACACCTGAGCGCCCAGTTCTGCAGACCAACACGGGCATTGTGGTTGCGCAAGGTTTATCACAATCGATACTGTCTACCGACCTGGCATTCACCGATTTTGATAATACCAACGCTGAGTTGGTTTTTACGTTAACGCAGCCTGGTGCGCACGGCACCTTGGTTTTTAACAACGGCACAGTAACCAGCAATCTGACACTCGGCGACAGTTTCACGCAAGCTGATATCAACAACGGGTATATCACCTATCACCACGACGGCAGCAGCACGCTGGACGACAGGTTTGAGTTTGAGCTCAGTGACGGGATAAACCTGATTCAGGGTCAGTTATTCGAGATAACTGTTGCTGCGAATGCGAATCCACCAGCACATACTAACAGCACTCTAACCATAGACGAGGGTGACAATTCCAATGTGCTGGACTCAGGACTTAGGGACCTGGTGACAGGGGCGATGGATGCTGATGTAGGAGATGTGGTTGCATTACACCGCGTGAATACAGATCCGCAGTTTGGCACGTTAACCGTCAATCCGGATGGGACGTTCACCTATCAGCACGATGGCGGTGAAGCGACAAACGACTTCTTCATTTACCAACTGGTGGACCTGGGCGGCAATACAACCGATGTACGTGTGGATATCACGATCAATCCAGTCAATGACAATGACCCGATGCAATCAAACGGTGTAATCAGCTTAGATGAAGGTGCACGGGCTGTGGCGCTGGATAACGGTGCCACAAATCTACTGGACGGCGCGACCGATGCAGATGCAGGCGATGTTATTACATTCGACAGCATAGTCACGTTACCGCAGAACGGTACGTTACACACCAATGCAGATGGGACGTTCACCTATCAGCACAACGACAGTGAAACAACCAGTGACTTCTTTGTTTACCAACTGGTGGATCAGGGTGGCAATACAACCGACGTGCGTGTGGATATCACGATCAATCCAGTCAATGACAATGACCCGATGCAATCGAACGGTGTAATCGGCTTATATGAAGGCGCTCAGGCTGTGGCGCTGGATAACGGTGCCACGAGTTTACTGACCGGAGCCACGGATGCTGATGCGGGTGATGTAGTTGCATTCGACAGCATAGTCACTTTGCCGCAGAACGGTACGTTAAACGTCAATCCTGACGGCACGTTCATTTATCAGCACGATGGCGGTGAAACAACCACTGACTTCTTTGTTTACCGCTTGGTGGATCAAGCTGGAAATACAACTGATGTGCGAGTGGATGCTACGGTCAACCCGGTCAATGACAATGACCCGATGCAGTCCAACGGTGTAATCAGTATAAATGAAGGTGCACAGGCTTTAGCACTGGATAACGGTACAACCAGTTTACTGGCTGGTGCTACAGACGCTGATTCAGGAGATATGGTTTCATTCGCAGGTGTCGTTACACAACCACAGTTCGGTACGCTTGCGATAGCGTCTGACAATACATTCAACTATGTACATGACGGAAGCGAAGAAACTGCAGACTTCTTTATCTACCGGATAGTCGATGAAGCCAATAATTTTACCGATGTTCGAGTAGATATCGCCATAGAGCTACTCAACGAAAATCCACCAGTTTTGGCCAATAGCAACTTGACAGTAAATGAAGGTGCTATGGCAACTACACTGGACACAGGTGTTATAAATTTACTGGCCGGCGCTGTGGATGAAGATACAGCTGATGTCGTTTCTTTCGACGGCGTAGTTGAACAGCCACAGTTTGGTAACCTGCTGGTTAACGCCGATGGAACATTTAGCTACGCACATGATGGTAGCGAAACAACCTCAGATGCTTTTGTCTACCGCTTGATCGACCAGGGTGGCAACACCACCGATGTACAGGTGAATGTGGTGGTTAATCTGATGAATGAGAATACCCCCGTTCAGGCTAATGGTGCAATAACCGTCAATGAAGGCGGCCAGATCACCGAACTGGATTCCGGCGCCAGGAATTTACTGTCAGGCGCGACAGATGAAGATACCGGTGATGTGGTTATATTCGACAGCGTGGTGTTACAACCGCAGTTCGGCACACTAACCGTAAACCCGGACAATACATTCAGTTATGTGCACGATGGCAGTGAGACGACAGCGGATGCGTTTGTCTACCGAATAACGGATCAGGGCGGAAACAGCCGCGACGTGCAAGTGAACATCGGGATAACTGGTGTGAACGACATGCCGGTACTAACCGGGACGTTACCCGCGTTGGTTGTTGAAGAAGGTGAAACACAGAGTTACCTGCAGTTCCCGGCAACGGTTGCGGATGCCGATGACGACAGGCTGACGTATGCGCTGGCAGCAGCTGATGATAACCCGTTGCCAGCGTGGCTATCCCTTGATGCAACGACGGGTGAGCTGACAGCGAGCCCGGACTTTGATGCAGAAGGGAGCTACAACGTGATATTAACGGCTACTGACCCATCCGGCAGCGCGGTCACGACAGATCTGCTAATCACGGTATTGCCGATTAACCAGCTGCCCACCGGCGTACAACCGACGGTTGCCAGTGTTGATGAAGGTGTCAGTGATGTAGCGATTGCAACACTCGATGTCTTTGACCCGGATGTCGGAGACAGTCACCAGATAACGATAGACGACCCACGCTTTGATGTAATCAACAACGAGCTGTGGCTGACATCAGGCAATGCGCTGGACTTTGAAACGGAAGGATTTGTTGATCTTAACCTGGCTGTTGTGGATCAAAGCGGTGGGCTGGTGAACCTGCCATTTCGGGTGAATGTAAATGATGTAAACGACAATCCAGTGTTGCAGGGGGAAGTTAATAGTGCCTTGGATACGGCACCATTTGCGGTGGAGCTGCCGGACAATCTGTTTACAGATGCGGACGGCGATGAGTTAACGCTGAGTGCGACGCAGGTGGATGGAAACGAACTGCCGGAGTGGCTCACGTTTGATGCGCAAACGGGAGAGATACAAATTGGCGAGAGCGCACCAGCTGGGGAGGTGGTGGATGTGCTGATCGTGGCGAGCGATGGCCGCGGAGGTCAAGCATCGGCGGTATTAGGTATAGCGACGGAGTTGCCGCTGGAGGCAGCGCAACCGGCAATTGAGGTGCCAGAGCCCGAACCTGAACTTGAGCTTGAGCCGGAACCTGTAGTGTTCGAGACAGCACAGATTGTACAGAGTGCCGATCCTGTAGAGCAGACAGAGCCGGAGCCGCAGAGTACCGAAGTACTGCCGCAGCTAGCGATAGCGAAGCCAGACGAACCGTCGCCTTTGGCGACAGAAGAGACACAGGATGTGTTGCAATTCTTAGATGAGTTGTTTGAGGAGTCGGTGGAATTTGATGTGGTGACAGCGGACCAGTTTACCAATGAGGCGCTAGCAAACCTAACACGGGATCAAGCGAGCGAAAATGTGGCATTGGCGCAAGCATTGAGTGCTGTGGAGATCCCGTTGTCGACATTGATGTCGAGTGCGACGGTGTATGATCAGGAAGTGTATGCGCCGATGATGCGTAATCTCGATCTGCAGCGGGAGATGCTGAGGGAGCATCAGATAACGGTGGAGCGGGTGACACAGACGACGGTATCGGTAGGTACTGGCGTATCGATAGGTTACATCGTGTGGTTGCTACGCAGTGGGGCTGTGCTGGGCAGTATGTTGTCAGCGCTGCCGGCGTGGAAGACAATTGACCCGCTGCCGGTCTTGGAATCACTCGGCAGCGATGATGACAGCGATCAGGAGACGCTCGAATCGATGGTTAATCATGAAAACACTGACACACAACCTTCGTCAACGCTAGAGAAAGTGTCGAGCTTTTTTAGAAAAAACGAGGTGCCCTGAAAACGGACTGCAAAGACTGATGCAGTCGATAAGGTTCGCAACCTGCTGACTTTCTCCCCAGGCTGTGTGCCATCAGCTGCCCGGGGGATTTTACGGTTTGGCAAAACGCACCAAAAAAACCTGTAAACCGACAACTTCCGTCTTTTCAGCCAGCCTCTCAACTAACGTCTCAACTGCATCTCAACTAACGGCTGAGCGCGGCATCAGATCATAGGGATGCTGCCAACCAGGCAGTGTTTTAATACGTTCAAGCCAGGCAGCAATAGCCGGGTAGCTGGCAAGATCGATTTGCGCTTCATCAAGGAAGAACAGGTAGCCGCACATTGAAATATCCGCAATGGTTGGATAGCTCCCCACGATAAAGTCACGTTCCTGTAAATGATTTTCAACTGTTGAAAAGGAACCCGTTACTCTGCCGTGCAGAAACTTCACAACCTCCGTCTCTCCGGTTTTGCCGAAGTGGCGCATGAAACGCAAAGTAGCCAGGTAACTGGTGAACTTATGATTGTCGAAAAACAGCCAACGAAGCACTTCACGTTTGTCGACCTCATTTTTTCCTTTGAAACAGTCCAGCCTGTCGGCAAGATGGTCGAGTATGACGCCACTCTGGCTAAAGTTACCATCCTCAGTTTCCAACACCGGCACTTCACCCAGCGAATTGAGCTGCAGGTATTCGTCAGACTTGTGTGCTTGATTAAAAAAATCCACCCACACTGGCTGCCAGTCTGCTGAACTCAGGTTTAGCATCAGCGCGGCTTTATAGGCATTACCGGATTCGGCGAAGCAATGGAGTTTGTAACGGGCCATGAAGGATGTTGCTCTGCAAGTTAATGGAGGTTCAATATACTACTAACTAAATTCCCCAGCCAGCTCCGCTGCAAGAGCCGGAGCCGTTCTAATCCTGTCCAGTTGAAAAAAGAACACGGTTTGCGCTTCCCACTTCTTCGGCCATGGTCCAACCTCCCAGATTAGCGCGATCTACAAACTGGTAGAAAAGTATGTCACCCTCACACCCCGAATTGTCAACACCATCACCATCGGGATCATAGAATTCAACCACTGCCGCATCAAGATCTAAATCAAACGGAAATGTACCTAGCGTATTGCGCAAACTACGCCATGTGTTCGCATCAACTATACCGTGGACAGGAAGAGGTGGATTATCGGACTGAAAAGCCATGATTGCTGCCTCTGTTGCCTCTCCGAAATACGCATCGACTGTTAATGGATAGCCAAGGCAGTTCAACAACCGTTGGACACCGCGAGTGTAGCTGCTTTCTGCATGAATTCCGTCTCTCTGCAGGTAACAGTTGTCCCCCCAGTCATCGTTGGCCGAATTTGAGTCTGTACCCAGGGTACCTTCACAGCCGTCAAGATCGTCGTCACCGGTAACATTCTCACCATTATTCGGCACAACGATGCGCTCCCAACGCTGACCACTGGAATGATTGATCACGATATATTGACCGGGTGACACCACACAAAAGGTACCGCCTTCACAGATTGTTATTAAATCAGGGAGTGACTGTACCTGATACCAACCATCATCCGGCCAGGCAATCGTAGCCCCTGTTACCAGTATTCCATCAACAGAGCCCGGACTCTCGTATACAGGTTGTGCAACCACAATGTTCTCAAACCGTTCTGACAAAGAGTGGTTGATAACCACATAGGTACCCGGCTCAACAGTGCAACTACTGCCTCCTTCACAAATACTTTCGTAGTCACTAGCACGTTGCACCTGATACCAACCATTGCCCGGCCAGCTTATTGTGTTGCCATCAACAGCAATGGCATCGTCCTGCAGCTCAACGCTAGTAGCTGCCTCAACCAACACATTCTCATAACGCATGCCAGTGCTATGGTTTATTACAATGTAGGAGCCAGGTTCAGCAATGCAGCGTTGCCCTCCTTCACAAACCGTGACAAACGTATCTGCGTGTTGCACCTGATACCAACCATCATCAGGCCAACTGATTGTATTCTCTGATACAACGAGCGGGGAAGTAGTGTCGATGTCGGTATTAGGCTGTGGTTCTGAAACATCAATAGCACCACCAGGCGTTGTGAAGGTGATTAGCTGACTCTTGCCCCGGACACTTCCGTCATAGTCATAGAAGAAAACCTCAAACTCGTAGTCAGTTCCACCCTGCAGATTGTTGATAAAGTAGCTTCCACCATCAAAATCAGCAATCAGGGAACCGTTTTGGTAGACTTCAACACGACGACCGATCCCGACAAATATATCGGGCCAGGAAAGCTCAGCAGCGCTTGCGGAATACACATTCGATTGAACATTAAATATGGGCGCTGATTCCACAGGTGGACCGGAACCCGGAGCACGCGGTGTTGTAAACGAGGCAAACAGTGGCGATGATCGACGGCCATCTGCACCAATAGTGACAATGGAATACTCATAAGTGTTGCCCGGTAACACAGTATTGTCGACATAACGGCTTCCACCAGTGGCGACAAGTACAGCCCCATCACGGCTGATTTCAAAAATGTTTTCAACTACGAAACCAGGTGGATGCCATTGCAACTCCACCGATGTACCTGAAAGAATAAAACCGAAAAAATTCTGTGGAGGTAATACCGGGCGTTCCGGCGGGGTGAACTCACCCAGAA
>CALLOA010000002.1 GCA_938005265.1 uncultured Granulosicoccaceae bacterium | reverse complement strand
CATCATCATGGGATTCATTTCATCAATGGGCGTTGGTATTTCCATTGGACCATCCACGACGATCGAATACGTGCCCTGTGAATGCATATGAGGAGGTATGGCCCCACCCGCAGCTACTCGAACAAAGGTTTCATGTGAACCGCTAGTCTCATTGCTGAATGCTTGCGCCAATGCCACACCCGGGAATGGCGTGTCTTGAAACTCAACCATTTCACGAGTGACAAAGACCGCTTCCGGATTGGCTGCGACCATCATGCCGGTATCAGTCATCTCGACACCATCGCCATCCGCACCCGACATAATCGTGGGCAAACCTTCGGATTCATCATCATCACTGCTACTACAACCAATTACACCCAGCATACAACTGGCAATCACTATCTTCTTCATCATGGGTATCAATTCCTGTTTTGTTCGCTGTTCGAAATCTGTCTTGAGTTGGGACCCTGAGTTAGCGAGTAGTTAGTCTGGTGAACTACATTTGAACTAACAGCCCCTTCAGCGAGCGCATCTTAGAACTAAGTGAAGATGCAGTTCAGTGACATAGTCACCCAAACTTTGTCTGGCTAAAGAAATATTGTTTTTGCATTACCAACTAAATATTGATGTATCTATAAATAGATAGAGCTTGCTAGTTGGTAGCAGTTTTTAGGAAGAGCGAACATGGAATTCAGTACAGTGATACAACCACTGTTCAGCCCTACAGCGGATTTCCAGGCTACTTGTTCAAAATGCCAAAGCACTGTATGGCGTTTGTGATTGAAACGGTCACTGAGAAGATTGACGTGTGGTGCTTTTTGTCAGGCAGGATTAACAGGCGAGGTGTTACCCACACCACTCCCAAAACGGAATAAAGCGATATCCGTGGAGAAATTGCTGACTAAACGATTGATACCCGTCTCTGAGTAGATAAGAGAGGGAACGCTACTCAATTACCCATTAGAGAAATGGGTTTATTTTTGCAGCTGATTCATAAATTTCTGGTCAATATAATTCTTAAGTCGCCACACCCAATCACCTGCGAAGGTATAGCCCATTCGGCAACCCACCGCAGTTTTTCTTCCCAGAGATAAAAGCGATAAGAAGTCCTTCTGCAACAACAGGGGCTTCAAATCCTGTTCTTTACCAATGAGCACTGACCGAAGATTTTTCGCAAGGTAAGGCGCCTGACGAACGGCATAGACCCCTGCTTTGGGCCTGGGATCTGCCACCATATCGCAGCAATCACCCGCTGCAAACACATTTTGGTGGCTCAGGCTTTGCAGATATTGGTTCACCGCGATGAAGCCTCGGGGTGATACCGCGAGTCCAGTATCTGCGAGCCAGGAGGCAGCTACGGCTCCTGTACACCAAATACTCTTGTCCAGAATCACCTTGTGCTTGTCTGTTGAAATCAAGCCATCTCTCTCGACTTTGGCCACACGGAAATTCGGGTGCAGTGTGACGTTAGAGTTAGCCAAAGCATCCTCAGCAATAGAGGCTAATTTATCGGGATAGTCAGGCAGCACCCTCTCATTAGCAAAGAGCAAGTGGAATCTAAGCGCCTTGTTGTCTTTGAATCGATGCGCCATACCCAACACCAGTTCAACCCCACCGGCGCCGGCGCCGATAACACCCCAATCACCCTGGCCAAATTCGGACACCTCCAGCAAGGTATTCCATACTTTGCCAAAATGGCTGACTGGTTTGACACCTACCGCAAATTCGCGAGCACCGGGAACTGACAGGTCTGGCGTAGACCCAATATCGATACTGAGTTGATCATAGGAATAGATACCACCCGAATCGACCTCAATCGTGTTCGAATCAGCATTGATACCTGTGACAGTGGCGCGGATAAACCGTACGTTCGCCCATCGGCACAATTTGTCGAGATCAATGTGTGCATCCAGATAATCATAATGGCCGGCGACAAAACCGGGCAACATGCCGGAGTATGGCGTAAGAGTCTGTTCCGATATCAGTGTAATACGTACATCAGGAATAGGTTTGATGCCAAATTCGCGAATCACTAACGCGTGGGCGTGGCCTCCTCCAATAAACACCAACTCTTTTTCACGACTCACGATTTAAAAAAAGCTCCTGCAACTGCAAAAGTCTGGCGGTTTTACTCTAAGGCTTGGTCGCAGCTGCTGCAAAATTCCCTAGTGCACCACTGACTTTGCCGAGTACTTCGTCACAACCTTCAGTCTTGTGGCGCCCTTTAAGATGCATCGGATCGTTGTAGCCTAGATGAACTGTTCCATCTTCGCCCTGCCAGGCCAACATTTTTTGGGGAAGATCAATGGCAAAGCTCTGGCTACAGAGCATAAGAGGCGTGCCTACTTTAGGATTACCGAAAACCAACAGCTCCGTTGGACGCAGATCCATTCCTGCCTTTTGCGCACCTTCAGCATGATTGATTCTGGCGAAAATATTCATGCCTTTGGACTCGAGAACTGCAACCAGTTTGTCAACTGTTACTGCAACGCTATGTGGGCTCTTCACTACAACCATACCATCAGCAGCAAGAGCCACTGTTGCAGGTAAAACCGAAGCGGCCAGCATACAAACTATAGCAGCGTATTTTTTTAACATTTAGAATCTCCTTAAACTTTGTATCTATTGAAAATTGATGCAGTTTAAATTCTGGATGATCAGTAGGAATACAAACACCCTACCCGTTTGAGACTATTTATAGCACTCCAATACCTATCAAGCTGGAACCTCAAACCCAATCTGACCGTCTGACAGGTAATGAATGGCACTAGCATTTGGACTAGTGAACTACGTTAGGGGTGACACTACGTTAGGGGTTGACTTAACTGATAGTGAGATTGTCCACAACGCCATACCACCAAAGTAGTGTACCTATAGTGACGCGCTCTCGTTGGTGACATTGTCACTGATCGAGGGATTAGTTCGCGACTTTTCTGTTAAGAGCAGGAAAATATTTTGGCACTTCTTGCTGGTAATTGCGGTAGTCATCACCATAGATGGTCGTTAGAGTCCGTTCTTCATACACTGTACCGATCACAATGTAGATCGTGCCCCAGACTGCCGTCCAAAAACCCAGAGGTGAAACGGCACCACCCCATAAAATTAAAAAAGCGCCTGTATACAGAGGATGTCGCACCCATCGGTTTAGAAAGCGCCGTTGCAGCGGCTCATTGGACAATGAACTGACAAGTTCACCGGTAATAATCTGAGTTATGCCGGAAAATCTACCCAGGTCATAGGCTCTGAGTGCTAGTAGCAGTACGAGTAGGCCCAATAAACGCACGCTGGACGCCGCAGTCAACAGAATATTGCTATCGAAGGCGGAAAAGCGGGCATCGCTTATCCAGACTTGCCCCACATAAAATACAACGGATATTTTTAGCAACGCAACCACGTTGTAGGTAAGCCGGTAGCAGCTATAAAGGAACGACTCAAGCTTTGCCTGAACGAAAGGTCTTGCCAATAACGAATGAAAAATGGCAAAAACAAACCACGCGAAGGCATAGATTAGAATACCCATCTGCCCTATTGATGACTTAGATTAAAAAGAAAAATCAATTGGTGATTTCGGCTACAAGTATTTGTGTGGCCGATCAGGGAAAATTCCACGAACCGACACTGCATAAAAACAACCTGAGAAAAGCGTACGTGGAATTACAGTTCAGACAAAACTGTAATCCCATCGTTGCGTTTTAATAACTCTAATCAACTATTCTGCATAACAGACCTGAACATTGAGTCAATAACGTCTCTTGATGTTTGAGAGATAAGACGTTCAACCTCTTCGCCCTTGTTAAACATGACCAATGTGCCATGCCTGGGGATGCGGAGCTTTTTTACAATGTCATGCTTCCTGTGAATATCCCAGTCAACTTCTATCAATCTGACTTTTGAATACTCCGGATTGTCTATAATCAACGCACTCACGGTACGTCCCTGACTACGACAAGTTGGTCACCAGGTAGCAGTGAAGTCAAGCAAAAAGGGCTCGCCACTCGCCAAAGCCTCCTCGAACAACTCATCACTGAATGGTTCTGCACCATCCAGAGCCCACAAAGGCCCAGTCTGTGATACCACAGCCAGAGCAATACTGCTTTTTAGCAGTTGCCTTCGATTCATAACTTTTATCCCAACTTAACTAAATGATGTGTAGTTCAACATCAGTAAATTTTAATCTGCGGAAACAATCGTTTCGATGACTCTGCAGGTATAAATTCACCGAGTTCAACTGGTTTCGCGTATTTTTTCGAGGGTGGGCTTTGCAAGGAATTAAGATCCCCTTCCCACAACTGTCCCGATAGCGTTCCGTCCTCTTCCAGAACCAATTTGTAGTACAAGCCGTTCCAGGCATCAATGCCAAATTCCTCAGGCGTTTTCTTTATAAACAGCAGCTGATATTCCAAGTCCGACAAATCGTCGTTCGTTATTACTGAGCGCAGCTCATAAGGGTATTCAAGATAACAAAACCACTCGACATCGCTTGTCAGGCATCTGAAAGGGCGCATCGAGAGGAAATGTTCGCTAAAAACACTGTTGTCAATTTCAACATCGATTCCTACAGAGCTATTAGCAGAACCCGGGGAAGAAAACACGACCTGTCCAATCTGGAGTTCATCTCCCTCAGCATCAACCAGATATATCCCTGCTCTTTCTGGAAACTCGGCAGCAAATACAGGCAGAACAAGAAGAAACGCAAACGAACGGATTAGGTTTTTCATATCAAAGTCCGAACAGCACTGAGGATACTTAGCGGCTCTATAACAACAGCATTCTCAAAAAAACTACGAATTTTATTTCTTTATTTCTTCGTCAACTCAACTGTTGGCTCGAAAGGAGCTGATTCCCAATATTTTGAACAACGGGCAGAAGTTGATAATACCAGTCGCTATCAACACCACACCAACCACCAAAGCCACTATTCCAACGGTAGACGCCAAACCAGCACCCAGTAGCCCCCAGGCAGCCAGCAAGCCTCCCACTACAAACCGCACGATTTTATCGATGGAACCTACATTTCTTGCTAAAGCCATTATTTTTCTCTTTTAGAATCAAATAGATCCATAAATCTAGCAAATATTCGTGATTTACTCAGTGACATTGTCACAGTAGCCCATCAAATGTGCAGCATGCGAAGACAGAACGGATGATCCGGTATCATTTTGTTCTGAGGACGCTGACTTGATTTCTCGCGCGATTCGTCCGTACCGTGTAAAAAGCGGGAACTCGTGCTGCAACAGCTGACCGCACTATAGCCAGCGCCTGATGTGACTCTGAGAATCTAAGGCTAAATGGCATCGCCAAGAATACTAGAAAGGCAGCGAGCTGGTGTTTCATTTGAATGATTGATATTAGCGGTGGTTAGGTTCAAACGCCAGCCGGGTTGTCTACATCATGCCCCATTTCTTTTAGATCTTCATAGCGATCGCCGATTCTATGATTCGGGTGGCCACCGATTGATGCACCAAGGGCAACGATAATTTCATCTTCTGCCGGCGCATCAGGTACCGTCGTGTGAATAGTCTGATAGTGAGAGCGTCGACCACCATCGTGTTTGTCCATTAGCGGTATTATCAATGCAGTCCCGGCTGCACCACGGGTATTCGCAAATACCAGATAGGTTTTTGCATCCACAGCTTCTCTGTACTGGTTCCCGAACCACAAGGTGTGCGTCAGTGCTTGTGCGTGTTCCAGCTCTCCACCCATACCAACGACTGATGCCTTTCCATAACCCTCTAGTGCATCGCCGGTAACATCAAGAATCATGTCAGTTAGTAGCTTACCGACGACTGGGCCGGATTCGCGGATTTCAGGTCTGAGATTTTCCACATAGCCTCGCCCAAACCATGGATTTTTCATGATTGCCATCGCTGCAACCAATTTGGTTGGCGTTTCAACACGCTTGCCACCTTCTTCAAAGGTATTTTGTACGTGCAGAAGCGTTCTTCGTATTTCTGTAGCCATAGTATTGTGTGGTGTATCGTGAAAGTATATTGTGCTGATAACGTGCAATACTAAATTAACGGATAAATAACTCCATATCTACAAACGACTGTAGCCAGCACTACACATCAGTATTTTAGAGGGCATCTAACCTACACTACTTTTACGGTTTTGCTCTTTGCAACTAGCGACCCATCATTCATCCTGGCTACCGCCACAACCTTCTGGGATTTTTCAAGCCTTATTCTCGCTGAAAGCCCAACATGGCTATGACCCGGTAAAAAGCTATCGGGTTTAAATCTCGACAGGGCGGCCACGGGTTCTTGATTTTCATCTGCCAGAATTATCACAGATTTTACATAGTTACTCTGTTGCAACGGGTTGCGAACGGCAACAGATACAGAAACATGTTTTCCCTTTTTTACCGTCTCATTCGCAACAATGTTAATACTGACTTCGCATTTACCACTTTCGCCAACTTTATCCGTTATGCGCGATTTTATCGATGAGCACTCAATATTGTTTAAGGTTTTAACAGGTGTTGCAAATGCAAGTGGTAGTCGACTGGTGACTGCACAAGCTAGAGCCGCCATAGAGGTTCTTTTTATCAAAGACCTCCTTGTTGTATTACATGTTTCCGAATTCATAAATAATTGAAACTATCACCAGCCGTTGTGTGTTTTCACTCAAAATTCTGCAGCAACCTGCGATAGGCGTTGATGACAAGTTGTTAGTTAAGAGCCCATAAAACCATGGTCTTACATGAATTTAGAGAGGTGGGTGACGCATATCCTGCTCAGTAATCCCGATGAGGCCTCCACTATAACTGCGCTACTCACTGAAATGCCGATTGGTGGTGATCCCGTTTGCCCGTTTGCCCGTTTGCCCGTTTGCTAATCAAAGGTGAGTTCGAACCTGTTATTGATCACAAAAGGAGCACGGAAATCCTCTCCAAGGAAATAGTAGATGTTCTGTTCCTCATCGTGAACTATGTTGAAACACCCGTAATCCTCTTCATTCCATAAACCTGTCCAACTTGAGCAATATTGGTCATTTTCTATTTTGTACCTCGCTTCCGATGGCTTTTTATCGCCACTTTTTATCCAGAGAGTAAGCCCAGATTCGGAGAAATATTGTCTTGTTTCTACTCCGAAGTGGATTCCCTTAATCGTAAACCCGGATAGGAGATCTGTTATCTGTTGACTGTTCAGTTTCTTTTCTGCTGCGAACAGTGGCGTGATTAGTAGCGATATGACCAGTGCAAGTGTTAGTTTTCTCATTATTTTATGTTCCAAAAGGTCAGTTATGTTTCAAAAAGGGTTCCACGGGGTCAGGCCACAACAATTTGTTGATTACAAATAACTTTGTGATGAAACTTGTACTTACGGGAGTCTTAGGTTTCTTTTTCGACTCCGGAAATACGATTTAAGTTCCGGAGGCTTGTGTTTTTCATTTCGGTCGCAAAGCAATAAACCGTCAACACCAAAAAATTGTAGTTTATCTGGCAACATGCGGAGGCAGATCTCGTCCCTGCTGCTCAAGCTCTTCCTTATTGGCAAAACCAATCAAGATTCCGGGCGGCTCCTTATTGTCTGTCATTTTCTCGATTGTCTCGGCTGATCTTGTTATGCGATTATGGTGTTTTCGCGTCCATTCAAAGTGCAGGTCACCGAGGCGTTTTAACTCTCCCTTAAACTTGGGATCTGCACCCAGATCTTTCACTTCACCCGGATCAGTTTGCAGATCAAACAGCATGGGGCGCATGTGTTCAATATGAGTATATTTCCAACGTCCATCAAAAATCATCACCATACGTGCATCACTCTGATCAACGCCTACTGCCCGCCTCGCATCGCGTGTTGAATAGTCATATTCTGATACACAATAACTTCTCCAGTTTACAGATTGATTGTGCAACAACGGTTGAAGCGAACGCCCTTCCAATATATGGGGTTTGTTCTTACCTTCAAAAAAGTCCAGAAAAGTTGGCACCAGATCAATGCCTTCAACCAGTTCGTCGCGCGCGAGACCACGAGTTACATTCGCTTTCTGTCTGGGATCGTAGATGATCAGTGGCATACGAGCAGAGCAATCATGAAACAGATCTTTTTCACCCATCCAATGATCGCCCATGTGATCACCATGATCAGAGCAAAATACAACCATGGTGTCATCAATTCTTCCAGAATCCCGGAGATAACCAAACAAGCGTCCCATTTGATCATCCAATTCCTTAATCAACCCCATGTACACAGGTGCAACAGTATTCCGAATATCATCTCTGGCGAAACTTTTAGAGACGCGCATATCCATCCAGGCTTGCATCAAAGGATGATCAGTCTCTTTCTCTTCCTTCGATCTGTTAACAGCAGGTAAATCGCCAGCGGAATACATATCATTATAGGGGGCAGGCACAAGATAGGGCCAATGAGGTTTTATGTAGCTAAGGTGACAAACCCAGGGCTTATCTCCTTGTGATTCGATATATTCAATTCCGCGTGTAGTCAGCCAAGCTGTCTCTGAATGTTCCTTTGGTACGCGGGCAGCATAAGGTGCATTTTCAAGCATCCAACCCGATAATAATTCGCCATGTGGCCCCGTTGCCGTGTTCGCCCACTCTTCCCAGGGATTGTCACCATCCATACCATGGTTACGGAGGTACTGGTCATAATCCTCCGCATTGCGCCCTGGATAGTCTGAATGATTGGTTCCGTCATCACGCACGAAAACATCAAAACCACATTCGCTGACGAGTGCGCCAATCGTACTTTCAGGTTCGATCCCTAGCCGTCGCATTCCTTCATGATCAGGTGTCATGTGGGTTTTTCCAACCAAGGAACACTTCACACCCAACTCACGCATATGTTCACCCAGCGTGGGCTCACCAATACGCAAGGGAAACCCATTCCAGGTGGCACCGTGGCTACGAACATAGCGCCCGGTATAAAAACTCATTCTGCTTGGACCACATATCGGGCTTTGCACATAAGCGCGGTTAAATCTTACACCCTGTGAGGCCAGCCAATCGAGATTGGGGGTATGAATGTGCTTTGCGCCATAACAGCTCAGGTAATCCCATCGCAGCTGATCTGCCATTATCCAGAGAACGTTCACAACGGCACCTGCCCGACTTTACCCATTGTTTTAGTTCTTGAAAAATGGAAAAACAGAAGAATCAATGCGACAACAATTGCGGGTACAGAAATAACCGCAGATTTAAACAGAATTAGCACCACGAGAACCAAACGTAAAATGATCTCAAGATTTCCGAGAGTGCGGCAATCAAAACCCGCCAAAGCACTAGCTAACAGATACAAGGCCAGAAGGAGTTTTAACAACAGGAACGTCAAAGCGAGGTAGTGCTGTTCACCATCATACCCTGCCAGGTATTTTTCCCCTGAGGATGCAAAATCAGGGTTTAACACTGCTGACTCTATCAGTAGCAGTTCCGGGTAAAGCGCAAACACAAAAGGTATTACAAACATCACAATGCCAGAGCGCACGGCAGAAAACGCTGTCGCCATTGGCTCTGCTTTGGTAATAGTGGCAGCAGTAAATGCAGCAATGGCCACTGGCGGTGTTATAGCGGATGCCACAGCAAAATAAAAAATAAACATATGTGCAGTAAATACTGATAAACCCAGACCAGCCAGCATCGGCCCCATTAACAACGCTACGTTTATATACGCCGGAACTGCAGGCATGCCCATACCCAGCAGGACCGCCAGTGCCATGGTGGTGACCAGTGCGATCATCTGAAAAACTCCAGATCCGCTACCACCCAAATCCAGCCCACGCAGCCAACCAAGAATATCCAGCGCTATAAAATCGGAAAGCCCCGTAAAATTCAGGCAAAAGTCGATTATGGATACCGCCAGAAACATCAGATACAGAGTCGAAATCAGCACCCCTGATCCTGAAAATGCGTCAAGCAAACGCTTGGGATTTTGACGCATGCCTTTATCCAGAAAAAGCAAAAAACACAGAATAAATACAGCCCACCAACCCGCACTGCCTGCGTCACCGGCTGAATTTTGAACAAGCTCCAGAAACCACGGTAGGTCTGTAGCAAGACAGCTTGCACCATCACCTGTTGTCTGCACACCAAACAAAGAGGCTATAAAACCACAACCTATTGCCTCTTTAGGGGTGAGCAGTAAAAAAAGGATCAGCAAAATGGGCCCGAAAATCATCACCAGATTAAGCTTGTCCTGACGCGTCAGGAGCATGTCTTCAGTGATCTCTCCTATCGCTTCAATGCCCTGCTTGCGTGACTGAAATACTGCTGAAAGGAACATACAGAAGAAGTACGCAACCGCCGGTATCGCCGCTGCAATAATCACTTCCCGATAAGGTACAGCTGTTAGCGCCGCAAGTACGAAAGCGGCAACCCCCATAACGGGGGGCATAATAGAACCGCCTGATGATGCAGCGGCTTCCATGCCACCGGCAAATACTTTGGAAAACCCGCGTTTGATCATCATCGGTATCGTCAACACACCGGTGGATAAAACGTTAACGACCGGACCACCCGAAATAGTGCCGAACATGGCCGAAGAAATGATGGCGGCATGAGCCGGCCCGCCCCGCAATTTTCTTGTCCATAAAAAGGCGAGCTTGATGAGTGACTTACCACCGGCGGAAGCACCAAACAAACCGCCGAGCACAATATAGGGGAACACCGTGTTAAGGATGATATCCATAAAACGCCCAAGCAAACCGGAGGCGTTGTTAACCAGCGCATCATGCAATCTAGGCCGGCCGTCAGACAGTAGTCTTGGCTCACCACCCAATTTGGTCATCAAATATTTGTTGATATCATCCGGGCCATGGAAGTACCAGACAAGTACAGTAACAACCGTATAGGTGGCAACGGCAATCGCCACCATTACCAGGGGCAGCCCCCAGACTTTAACGTTGTACGCAAGGAAGATAGCGACTGACAAAAAAAGTATCGCAGCTAACCAGGGGCCCGTCGTATTAATGCACTGCGGATCGTCGACTGAATCAGGCACAGGCAAACCAAAGTCTTCAGCAAACTGTATTTCTTCGGCCAGACTTTTGGCAATCAGTGCTGCTCTCTCCCCAGTAATCTGGTCGACCAGACAAACCGCTTCTATCTCGACCATATAGGTGATTGAAATAGCCGCAGCCGCAACTATCAATGCTATGTCCAGCGCGAGCGCGCAGCGCTTACGGAATTTTGAACTCGAAGCGAATTCACGCCACACCGAATGCTTTAGTGCGACGATTAACATCATGACAAAAAATGCTATGGGATAGAAAAACTCATAGGGGTATTTTCTGATAGTGAAATCTTTGTAGCCGAGAAAACCCGAAAACAGATCATCAATCCCGGGGATTCCTGGCATCGCATTCGCCAGACCAACCAGCACCAAGGCAAGCGCCAGCCAATAGACAAATTTTTCTCCTAGATCCTGTGGCTTGATTAGAGCTGGATTTTCTTCAGACATGACAAATCCACAAAAAACGCGGCACTTATGACACCTGTTATAAAGGAGTCTCAAGCACCGCGTGAGTTATTTCAGGTATTTTGAGGGTAATGCCTGGCGAGTTTGAAAAGCCTAAGGCAAATCCTCTCAGGGCTTTGCGCAATCATCGATGGTGTAGCCCGCTTCTTCCCATGCTGCCACAGCGCCCTCATGATATTTGAGCGGATTAGGCCCGCACATGCCAGATTTAACTGAATCAACGACACCATAGCCTGCGTACTTGGCGAAGGGAGCCTTCTTCTTTAGGTCATCAAGCGTGTCTATGTGTGCTTTAGTCAAGGCTTTTGCAAGTTCGAACGGCATGTCTTTGTTTACGATATCGCCGCCGATTGTTGCCAGACCGCGGAACGTATCATCGTCCGAAACCAGTGTTACACCTTCACCCAGATCAGCAGAAGCTACGTCCAGTGTGAAAGGTGCGGAACCCGGTGCGCGCAGGTACTTTGTAAAAGCTTCAGTTTCCCATTTGTCTTTGGGCACTGACCAGACAGTCATGTTTCCGGATGCAAGTGATTGAGTGATACGACTATCGGGAAATAGAATAGGAAGAACAACCGCTTCAGCCGAACCGTCAGTAATGGTTTTTACAGCCTGACCCCAATTGACTTGAACGCCCTTGTAACCATCACCTTCTTTGAGACCGGCAACCAGTTGAATGATAGCCCGGGCATTTGACAGTGCTGCACCGCGTGGCGGGCCATTGTAGATGGCACGCCCCTCAAGATCATCCCAGCCTCCAACGCCATTGGAATCGAATGCGTACAAGGCGAAAATACCGAGCGTAACAGGATATAGAGCGCGCAGATTCGACGCCAGTTCCGCGCCTTTTTCCTCACCGAGTTTAGAGTACGGACCACGCCCTTTGGAAAGCAGAAACGGCAATATGTAAGGTGTTCCAGCAATATCCGTTTTACCTTCAGCTACATTCTGAATCGAGTTAGTGAGTGTTTGACCATCAGCCACTTGAATATTGGCAACACCGGCCGCAGCAGCGGCTTCAGCCAGATGAACCATGGACAAGTGAATGGAGCCACCGGGTGATGCTGTTTCACCAGTAAGATTTTCGGCCGCCATTGACGTTGAAGATAGAAATGCCATTTGACAGACAATAGCGACGCCGATAGCGACAGCACGCATGGATTTAACAATCATCACAAGCTCTCCTGTAATTCCGAATAGTGGTTCCGAATAGTGGTTCCAAATAGATTTTTGAATAGTTTTTCACCGATTATTACTATCGGTTTTTGTATTTTTGTCTTGGCTTTCAAACCGATTCTAACATGTAAAATCAGACCTATACTGCGACTCGAATCAACAGCATTGCGGGTGCACGCTAGATATCCAGCTCCAGTGTACTGGTTTGAGACCGGGAGCAACAGGCAGCAATAAACTCATTCTGTGATTTTTCAACGTCTGTCTGGACCAGATCCCGGTGCTCTGGTTTACCCGCTAACACCGGTAATAGACAACTTCCGCATACACCATTCTGGCAAGCACTTGGCACAGCAACACCAGCACTTTCCAAGGCTTCCAGTATCGACATATGCGCTAGCACTTCAACAGAAACGCCACTTCTTTTGGCGACCACCGTAAAGGTATCACCTTGAGAGTCAATTTCTGCATTAAAATGTTCGGTATATATATGTTCTGCCGTCAATCCTGCCTGCAGAGCCTCGCCTTGTACGGCCTCCATAAAGCCCGCAGGTCCGCAAAGGTAAAGCTGGTCAGCACCTGAGATGTCATTAGCAATTTTGCCGGGAAGCAGTGTTTTTTTCTGTTGTGTTGATTTGTCATTATCCAGGTGTACGGTAATGTTGTGTGCAAATGGCAGGCAGTCGAATTCATCACCAAACGGTATTGCTGCCCCCGTTCTTGAAAAAACATGTAATTCAAAAGGCTGTACATTCAAGTGCAGCTCCCAAGCCATAGCCAGTAAAGGCGTGAGACCTATGCCACCCGCAAAAAGATAAACAGTCCCTGACGGATTGCCTTCAATCGAAGATGGTTGCAGAGCAAAATGATTTCTCGGCTTTCCAATCAAAAGATTGACACCTATATGCAAGCTATTGTGGACGTAGGAAGAACCGCCCCGGGATTTCTTATCGAGCTTAACAGCTATCTGGTATTGGTCAGGCTGTATGCGACCGGTTAGCGAGTATTGCCTGACCAGATCCGGCCCAAGATAAAGATCAATGTGGGCGCCCGCTTCTGCTGGAACTAATTGCTTGCCTGGTTGTGGCGCTAAGGTCAGTAGCAAAGTTGCATCTGCGATCACCCTACGGTTTGCAACAGTGACTTCTAGTTGAGCGTTTTTCGTGATTTCTGCGACCGCATTTTTTTTGGCTGTTTGTTCCAGACTTATCGTTTGTAGTGGGGTAAATCTACAAGGAATAGTGGCAAAAGCACTGATGGTATTGTTCATAGCCCGAGTTGGCATTCCCAGCTCTATAGTGTCAACCCGTTCTATCATTGCCTGTAAAAGCGATTTCATTTCCAGCTGAGCCAGGTGCATGCCCACACACATATGCACGCCACTGCCAAATCCCAGATGCAGCCTGGTATTTCGAGTAATATCAAAACAATCGGGATTAGCAAAAACTTTTTCATCCCGATTGGCTGATGCAAATAGCAACATCACACGGCTACCCCTGGGAATCTTGACACCTGCGACCTCAACATCCTTACTGGTATGCCGACTGAAGGAGCGAATCGGAGTGCTTAAGCGAACAGCTTCGTTAACCGCACCTGTCAGGTAGTGCGGATTATCACGTAGCATTTGCCACTGTTGTTGGTTTTTTCCAAGCTGGAAAATCAACTCACCAGTTGCCGCTATGGTGGTATCAAGACTGGGGTTGATGTAGTCTCGAATTGCAAAAGGCGCTAATTCAGCTGACAGATGGTCGCACTTAACCAGCTCCTGTATACGAGCAGTCCAGCTGCCTTCTTTTAGAATGCCGGGAGAATCGGTGGTGGCAATAAACTCACGCATTTCTGCTATCGCGTCTAACGCCGCAACGCCTCTCTCATTCTGCACACCCAGAACATTAAACGCGGCACTGGCCCATTTGAGCATGCGTTCCTGCCCGAAATCCGGCAACCCTACCAGCTCCCTGACGATAGTCAATGGAAGGTATCTGGACAAGTCAGCAATTGCATCAAACTCACCTTCCACCAGCAGACGATCAATCAACTCTCGGACGGTATCGAGTATGGACTGCTCAACTTCCTTAAGAGCACCCGGCAACAATGGTGGTGCCATGGCCTTTCGGAGCAAGGTATGGCGCTCGGCATCCGACGCTACTGTGTTGCCCTGAAGGAATTCGCAACCAAATTGGTCGGCCGCCACACCCTGACTGCTGATGAACGTTTCATCGTCACGCAACGCCATCTGAACTTCGGAATGTTGCGTGAGCGCAAAATTCTGCAAACGAGACAGATAGACCACCGGTCCCATCCCTCGTAGCGCAGCATAAACAGGCCAAGGATTCTCGATGGCCGCATCGGAATAAAAATCGCCTTTATATTCAATGGCTTGCATCAAATGCTATGCAATAAATAAGAAAATAAGGAGAGCGTTGGTCAGCATTGTTAAATACCTTTACCAATGTTAGTTTATCCAAGTACCTGAAAATCGGTATCATTAAGCTGACATTGTGAACCCTTGGAGGGGATGTGAAAAGACTATTGAATTCTGCCAAAACGATATTGCTTGCGACTGCATTTTCCTTTGGGTCGCTCGCCATGGCTGCCGAACATACACTAACCATTTCCAGCTGGGCCCCTCCCGGGCATGGCATCAACGCACAAATGTGGCCTAATTTGATCAAAATGATCGAAGAAGCTACTGACGGCAAAGTAACAGCCGAGATCAAATACGGGCTGGCACCACCGCCTGCGCAAATGGATCTCGTTCTGGATGGTGCGGCCGACATGACGGTGATTTTTCATGGCTACCAAGCCGGTCGATTTACTGCCACCAAGCTAATCGAACTGCCGGGCTATGAGGGCAATGCGGAAACCGCGTCAGTCGCCTACTGGCGTGTACACGAACAACTGTTGGCAGATGCTAACGAACATCGTGGTGTAAAGCTGATCGGATTGCACACTCACGGTCCGGCACAACTGCATTCAGATAAAGCCGTTGCAGGTCTTGCTGATATTGAAGGTATGAAGGTACGGGTTCCCGGCGGTGTCGGCTCCGATGTCGTTGCCGCGCTGGGCGGCACTGGCATCAAAGTACCAGCTCCGAAAGTATACGAAACACTGGCCTCGAAAGCGGCGGATGGCGTAGTCATGCCTTTTGAAAGCCGTGGTGGCTTCAAGCTCACTGAGGTGGCGAAAAATGTTTACGAAGTGCCCGGCGGACTTTACCGCGGTTCATTTGCTTACTTGATGAACCAGGATGCTTTTGATGCTCTACCTGAAGATCTGCAAAAAGCGCTGGAAGAAAAAGTGTTTGGTGAGCCTGCCAGCCGTATGGCCGGTAAAGTCTGGGATGAAATAGACGCCAAAGGACGTGAAGTGACGGGCACTACTGAAGGTAATGCTATCAATGCTGCCTCCGAAGCTGACCTTGCTGCCTATCAGCCTATTGCAGACGGCATTATTGAAAAGGTTCTGAGTGAAGTGTCTGACAAAGGTATTGACGGTCAAGCGGCTCGCGCCATGATTATCAAGGAAATGTCAGCCAACTGATCGCTTAACCAACAAAGCCGTTTCCGGTATTCACATGCTGGAACATGGCACTAACGCGGTGGATTGCAATGGTTCGAAACCCAACAGTTGCCTTCCACCGTGGTCTGGCTTTAAATCTATTTCGAATACAATGTGTTTGTAGATGAGCTGTTGATCATCTACAAACCTTACCAATCCAACCCCACTCTGTGAAAAAGCTAGTAAAGGTACTGCTGGAGATCCCGTTATTTCTGGCGTCCATCATTCTTTTTCTGATGATGGCCCTCACTTTCGCTGATGTTGTCATGCGGAGCGCGCTCAATGCACCGATTGAAGCCAGTACAGAGTTAACCAGAATTGCGATGGCGGTGATCGTCTTTACCGTATTGCCTATTGTTTCCTGGCGCGGCGAGCATATCAGCGTTGATCTTCTTGATCGATTCTTCAACCCCTTGATGACACGCATTCGTGATGCATTGGTAGCCATAGTTTGCGGGGCAATTCTGTTTTGGCCCGCTCAACGCGTAGTAGTCCTGGCGGAACGCGCTGCAAGCTACGGTGACGTGACCGAATATCTAGGCATCCCGCAGTCATACATCGCCTGGATGATTGCAGTAATGACCTTCATAACAGCAACAGCTTTGGTAGCACGCGGTATTGTGATTCTGGTGGCCCCAGACTCAATACCTAAGGAAGGTTCAGGAGCTGGCAATGATTGAAGCCCTGATCGGATTTGCTGCAGTATTACTATTGGTTCTGTTGCGTATGCCCATTGCGTTTGCCATGGGCCTTGTAGGCATGGTTGGGTATGCACACCTGAATAGTTACCGCGGTGCTATATCCATGGTCGGCAGATTGATCATCGATACCTCTCAAAATTACGGTTTATCGGTAGTGCCACTTTTTATACTGATGGGCTTGTTCGTTAACAAGGGTGGCTTAAGTAAACAGTTGTACCAGTTATCGTTTGCTTTTCTCGGGCATCTACGTGGTGGCCTTGCGATGGCAACAATCGTTGCATGCGCAGGCTTTTCAGCGATTTGCGGCTCGTCGCTGGCAACTGCCGCCACTATGTCAAAAGTTGCGATGCCGGAGATGCGTAAGTACCGATATGCCGATAGCCTGTCCACTGCCTCCATAGCTGCAGGCGGTACTCTGGGGATACTGATTCCTCCTTCAGTAATTCTGGTGATTTACGGATTATTAACAGAAACATCCATTGGCAAACTGTTTATCGCAGGCGTGATTCCCGGCATATTAGGCGTCGGCTTCTATCTGTTGGCCGTGGCCTGGACCATCTACCGCAACCCGCAAGCCGGGCCACCGGGTGAACGCAGTACCTGGCCCATGCGCCTTAAAGCATTGGTCAATGTATGGGCGGTAATTCTGCTTTTTATTCTGGTATTTGGCGGGCTTTACGGTGTACTTAATTTCTGGCCGCTACATTTGACCTTCTCACCGACTGAAGCTGCCGGGATGGGAGCAGCCGGTGCATTCCTGATCGCAGTGTTTCGTGGTATGCGGTGGCGCGACACCTATGACGCGCTGCGTGAAACGGCTCGCACTACAGCCACGCTTTTCAGCGTACTGATTGGCGCGTGGATTTTCTCGAATTTTGTCAATCTGGCCGGACTGCCAGAATCACTATTGGCAATAGTAACGACAAATGACATGTCACCTGCGTTTGTCATTTTTTTTATTATTCTAATTTATCTGTTATTGGGCTGCGTATTTGAAAGCCTTTCCATGTTGCTACTGACGGTACCCATTTTTTTTCCACTGGTGACTTCATTGGGTTTCGATCCGGTCTGGTTCGGCATTCTGGTTGTGGTTGTCACAGAAATCAGTCTGATTACACCACCCGTTGGACTCAACGTATTTGTACTGAAAGGTGTTCTAGGGGATGTCAGTACCGGCACTATTTTCCGTGGTGTTACGCCTTTCTGGGTAGCTGATATTTTCAGGCTGATTTTGCTGGCGGCTATTCCTGCTTTGTCGCTGTGGTTACCGCAGGTTATGTTTTAAGAGAAAGTCATTGCCAGGTCCAATCGTTCAAAATATTTCCTAAACCAGCGATTTGACCAAACCGAAGGGATGTTCTTTAATCGCTCCATCCTTGTACCAAGCCTTACACCGTTCAGGATTCTTGCGCGCCAATGAATCGCATCTCCTGAACGGAACAGCAACATTTCGATTGACCAAAAATGACACAGGAAAAATAGTTGCAAAGGCAGCTTAACGGGCAAACCGTGTTTCAACAATGCCTGATGAACCACAATGATCGAGTCGCAGACACTTATTATCTTTCTCACCGCAACACTTGCGATTAATATTTCGCCTGGGCCGTCCATCCTGTACGTTACAACGGTGGCTATGGCGCAAGGTAGTCATGCTGGTATTCTTGCGGCTTTTGGTCTTGGTTTTGGAATTTTCGTGCATGTAATTGCTGCCGCTCTAGGTGTGTCAGTTATTTTTGCTAGTTCAACATTTGCATTCTTGATTATCAAACTCTTCGGTGCAGCTTATCTTGCATATCTCGGACTGAGCATATTGTTTAGTCAATCTGTAAGTGCTGCTCCCGCGATGACTGTGACAAGATATAGGCCACTTAAAATTCTGTTGCAAGGGTTTATGGTAGATTTGCTTAACCCAAAGATTGCAATTTTCTTCTTAGCATTTTTTCCGCAGTTCGTTGTGCAGCATTCGGGCAATTCCTTTAAACAAATAATCGTGCTCGGCTTTTTGTTTATTGCAACCGGGACAACGGTAAATTGCTTAATTGCATTTCTGGTGGGCAGGTCTTTTCAACAATCGCGATTCTTGAGAAACAGCTTTTTCTCAAAATGGTTGCCTGGAGGGGTACTTCTCGCATTGAGCGCACGTATACTGACATTAGAACGGTAAGCCACCACCTTATACATTTTGCAGAGCAGCAGCATAGACAGCGTTCGAGAGTCAAGTGGGCAACATGTACGCATACTTTGTTTTTGGCTCTGGCACCTACAATAGATTGTAACCATACTTAATAGGCATAAAAAATCCTGCAGCCAATTTTCAGACGGCCAGTGTTCCATAGATTGCCATATTTAATGTATCTAGAAATACTACAGATCGCTTGAAGATTTAATGACCGTACCAGGATGAAAGGTAATTCCAAACCGATAAAATCACCATGGAAATACTGTGTGATTTTAACTTGCGCCCTACTTTGCAGCTTGGCTGGCTCTGCCGTGCTTGCCCAACAAGAGCCGGATAAGGGGATTGCCGGATCTGCAGTTTTTGGTGTGGCCAGCGACTCCCCCTTTGAATTTTTTACCTTTACCTTTGAGAATGATGTATTCGTTGGTGACGATGATGGGTTTACTAATGGAACAGGGTTGACTTATGGCAGAGGTCCATTTCTGTCTTTTGACGGACAAATTCCGGAACTTTTAAATCGTCTGACGAAAAATATCTACATTCAATCCATTCCGAACAGGGTTCATGGTGTTGCCTATATGCTGTTCCAGACACTGCAAACCCCGGAAGATATCAGCATTGCAGAATTTCAACCTGACGATTTACCTTATGCCGGGCTTATGGTTTTACAGACTCAACTCTACTCATGGGATACTAATGTAGCAGACCAGCTCTCCCTGTTTCTGGGATTGGTTGGCCCGGCAGCGTTAGGGGAAGAAGTTCAAACAAACATTCACAGAGCCATAGGCGCTGAAATGCCTCAAGGGTGGGACTTTCAACTGAAAAACGAACCGGTATTCAGGCTGGAGGCAAGGCGGGTCCAAAAGCTATACCGCAACTATGGTAACCACCTGGGATTTGACGTGCTTGGGCTTGCAACAATTGGTATCGGCAATCTCAGAACGAACACTGAAGCAAGCTTGGCAGTCCGCTGGGGTAGTAGTCTGAATTTCTCTCATGCTACGTTTTCACTACAAAGTGATCGCCAGGTAAACGCACTTTCACTGTCCGACCGAAATGATTTCTTTCTCTATCTCGGTGCTGGTGCAGATCTTGTTGCGAACGACATCCTGCTTAGTGGAAATACGTTTAGGGGCGGCCCCTCACAAGAAATTGAAAACTTCACGAATAGTTTCGCCATGGGTATTGTGGCGAAATTCGGCAGCCTGGCCTATGTATTTCAGATTACGTCAAAGAGCGCATCGACAAGAGCGAACAGTGGTCGTGAAAAATTTGGCGCTTTCAGCATTACCTATCCGTTCAAATAGTCCTGTTAACAGTATATGAAAACACTTCGCTAACAAATAAACAGGAGGCCTCATCAACACGTTACGGGGCAGGAAGCTAGTCCTAGAGCCTCCGGTTTACTACCACATTTTCTTTTTGGCATTTTCCCCGTAGTTGGCATCATAAGGCTCAGCGTCGAAAGCTGAATCGGCTTCCTTTAGAAATTGGCCGGCAGTAGGCAACTCTGCCCCGATTACCGCATCCGGTTCCCACAAACGGCTGCGCATCAAGGCTTTGGCACACTGAAAGTATACTTCGACAACCGTCACAACAATCACACACTTCGGTGAATTGCCATTTTTGCTAAATGCGGCAATCACACTATCATCAATTGAAAGATGTGCATTCCCATTAATTCTAACCACGTTTTCAGAACCATTCACCATAAACATCAAACTGACTTGTCCGTTTTCAACGATGTTTTTTAATGAATCCAGTCTGTTGTTACCTCTCCAGTCAGGCAGCCACACTGTGCCTGGATCAACGATACGTACTACTTCTTCATTATCGCCGCGGGGACTTCCATCCGTGCCATTAGTTCCAGTTGTTGATAAAACCAGAAATTTTGATGTGGAAATCCATTGACGATAAAGCGGCGTGATGACTTTGGAAACCTTGCTTAGAGAAGTTGGCACCGGCTTGCCATATATTGACACGAGTTGCTCCAGGCCAGTGATTCGTTTACTACTCTCGTTGCTGTTGATAATAGATTCTCCTTCAAAGTAAATCGAACAGGCGACCTGGAGCATTGACCGGACGACCAAGACCTAGCAATTTGCATAACTGAAAAACCATGGCCTGATTGGACGTGATCACCGGTTTTCCCGTATGGGCTTCTATCTGCTCAATTGCTTCCACTGATCGCATATCCGTGCAACTTAATATAATTGCCTCAGCCTTTTCTGTATTGGCACGTATAGCCAGTTCATAGACATCCAGAGGACTAAGCTCGCCTTGTCCGTAATTATCTAGCTTACGTCCAATATCAACACAACTAACGGTTTCAATATTTTCAGATTTCAGAAACGCTACAGCCTGCTTGTTGACTTCGCCGACATAAGGTGAACTGAACCCGATAGCTGACAACCCCATATCCCGAATGGACTGGCACAATGCGCCAGCTGCAGTAATCGAACGAACTCCGATTTTTGCTTGAATATCAGCGGAAAGTTGTTTATCAAACATCGATCCGTGAGTGAGTGTTGCTGAGGTGCACCCGTAGAGTACAGCAGCAGGCCTGATCCCGCTGATGAGCCGAATAGACTCAGTTAGATCAGATGCACCCAGTCCCGCCATTTGCTCGGAATCAGGGATTTTTTCAATATCATAGCCGCCCATTCGCTCGAAGTGCACCGTACAACCTGCTGGGCAGAGCCATTGCATATCAGGCTCAAGATTGACATTAGTGTAGGGAACCAATACACCAATCTTGTGGCCACTTCTGGCAAAGTCATCCATCTTTTCAACCTGGCTGATCAACTAATCCAACTCCCGGCAAAATAGCTTGCAAATACGATTGATACAAACAGGCTGGGTTTGTTAGTCAAGCGTCTTTATCTGACCGTACTGCGATACCGATGCCTCAGAAGAAACCAGACCTTCTGAAATATCTTTAAGTAAGGCAACCCGATCGCGCAGATGCGGAGAACCAAAACCACCGCCCCCTGGAGTTTCAAATACCAATCGCTCGCCCGGCTCAACACGACAAACACATTTTCCCGCTACGACAGTAGTACTGCTCAAATTATCATCGCCCGATTCTAGCGCCGCTGGTCGGTTATCATTAAATTCTGTTTCGCTCAGCCTCCTGCTAATACTGATGCTACCCGGCCTGCCAGCATGCCCACCTACGCGACCTTTGGCCGGGTTGTTGATCCGTTCAACCGATAGAAATACCTGAAACGGTTCCTCAATCGCAGAGGTTAGCTCAATATGCTGACCCAGACCTCCGCGGTATTTTCCAGCTCCCCCTGAATCAACACGCAATTCTCGACGCCAGACAATGACTGGCGCTACAGCTTCTGTAATTTCCACCTGGCTCCCGAAAACACCCGATGGAAATGCTGTAGCTGACAGGCCGTCAGCATGGGGCCTGGCGCCAGTACCACCATTGTGCACCAGCTCAACAGCAAACTCACGAGCACCGCGCCTTGCACTATCTACTGTGTTACGTAACGGTAGATCATACATGCATGACGCACCTTCAGCCGGCACCTCGTCAGGTAGCGCCTGATGCAAACAACCCAACGCCAGATCCGGTGTCATTTGTCCTAAGGTATGACGCATGGCCACTGGAGCAGGCCTTTGTGCATTAAGTATACATCCGGGAGGTGCAGTCACTTTAAATGGTTGCAAAGAACCCGCGTTGTTGGGAATCTCCGGGCCAATGATACAGCGTAAGCCAAAAACGGTATAAGCCGTCGCATAGTTCAGTGGTACGTTAATACCCTTGTCAACGCAAGGTGATGTGCCTGTAAAATCAGCTGACACACCCTTGCGATCAACCGTGAGCTTACAGTGCAAATCCAGCTCACGATCATAGCCGTCAACAACCAGACTGTTGTAATAAGTGCCTTCGGGAATGACAGCAATAGCATCCAGAGTGCCACGACGTGATGTCTCAATTATATACTCAGCCAGCGTATCAAGATCACCTATACCGAAATCCTTCATCATAGCCAGCAATCGGTTTGCACCTGATTCACAACAGGCAACTAAGGCATAAATATCACCTTCATTGGCAATCGGTTCGCGAGAGTTGGCCTTGACAATATCCATCAGTAAAGAATTAAGCTCTCCTTTTTCTACCAACTTGCAAGGTGGTAGCAATAAACCTTCATCGTAGATGTCTGCACCTTCAGGCCCCATGCCAAGACCACCAAGATCTATAAGATGAGATGTGCAGGAGGTGTACCCTACAACGCGATCGTCATAAAAAACCGGCATTAGCAAGAGAAAATCATTCAAATGCCCTGATGCAAGCCACGGGTCATTTGTCATATATATATCGCCCGGGCTCATTTCGGCAACCGGGAAACGAGCTCGCAGGACCTTGACGGCCTCTGCCATGGTGTTGACGTGACCTGGTGTACCTGTCACGGCTTGAGCCAACATACGGCCATGACGATCAAAAATACCTGCCGAAATATCGCCGCATTCACGTACTATCGGAGAGAAAGCAGCTCGGATTAACGTTTGCCCCTGCTCTTCCACGACCGATAGCAACCGGTTCCACATCACCTGCAGGTGCGCATCTGTATGGCGCGTATTTACTGACATGACATTCTAAAGGTTCCTGGAATAATCGCTGGGTCTCACTGTGTTAGCTGAATAAATTTCGTTTGATGTATAAGTTTGCTGCCGAATCAACGGTGGCATGGAAATCTGTAGCTACCATAGTGGTGGTTTGTGCTTCTACAATAAGCGCTGGCCCAGCAACCTCATCACCCGGTTGCAGCTTGTCGCGGTGAATGACGAGAGCTTTTTTAGATGCTGAATCAACATCGCAAAATATATCTGTAACCGAGGTAGCTGATTGAGCTGATTGAGCTGATTGAGCTGATTTTACGCAATAGGTGATTCCTGATCTGGAGGAGTGTGATGCACTCTCTTTATCTACGGGAGAAATACGATCCGAACTAAAATCAGAATAAGAATCTGTTGCGGCCGAGTTGTCACTGACCTGAACTGACCAATTGAGTATCTCGACAGTCATGCCAGGTACCGCCCTTGAAAATTGTTTTTTATAAGCTGCCACGAACAGATCATGCATTCGTTGAATATCATCCTGTTGCAGCCTGTTTTGAGGTAACACAATTTCTATTTCGTGCCCCTGCCCCTGGTAACGCATAAACGCTGATCGGTATATCAATAATGGTTGCGTAGTTCCCATGCGCACTACTTCAGACGCGCTTGCAACCATATTGTCAAGCAACTGATTAACCTTGTTTACATCAAGTTGATCCAATTGGGTATAAAAACTTTTAACCAGCTCATAGGATACCGGAGCATAGAGAAAACCCACGGCAGACCCTACACCAGGATTTGGTGGCACAATAATTTGACCCACGCCAGCTGCCCGTGCGACACGGCATGCGTGCAAGGGACCGTTTCCGCCGAATGCTATTATTACTCTGTCGCCAACATCCTTACCGGACTCGACTGCATGCATACGGGCAGCATTGGCCATATTTTCATCCACCATCATACTGATACCTAACGCTTTGGTGGAGCTATCGTTGCCAAACGTAACGCCCAGGTTCCGGTCAATAGCGTCACAAGCAGCTGCAACCTCTATTTTTAACCTGCCCTCTGCAAACAGACTTGGCTGGATATAGCCCAAGGTGACATCGGCGTCGGTAACAGTGGGTTTCAAACCACCCTGACCAAAAGCCACAGGACCTGGTTCTGAACCCGCGCTTTCGGGACCAATCCGTAGTTTGCCGAGATGATCAATAGAGGCTATTGAACCGCCTCCAGCACCGATTTCTATCATATCTACAACAGGTATTCTTACAGGCATGCCCGAGCCCTTGATAAAACGTTCGGCTCGCGCAATTTCAAATTGTCTTGACTTCTGAGGCTGCGCATTGTCAATAAGACAAAGCTTGGCCGTTGTGCCCCCCATATCAAACGACAGCACTTTATCGAGCCCCAGTTTTGCAGCTGCTTTTGCGGCCATAATGGCGCCCCCGGCAGGACCGGATTCCACCAATCGGATTGGAAATTGTTTGGCGGTTTGCAAGGTTGTCATACCACCACCTGCTGTCATTACCAGAATCGGGCATACTAAACCCTGCGCCTTGAACATCAGTTCAAACTGATTCAGGTAATCTGTCATCAGCGGCTGGATGTAGGCATTGGCAACCGTTGTACATAGCCGATCAAATTCGCGTGCTTCAGGACTGACCTCGCAGGACAGGGATATTGACAGACCGGGACACAAGCTCTTGAGAGCAGATGCCAGACGTTTTTCGTGCTCTGGATTGGCATAACTGTGTAGCAAACAGATAGCAACTGCCTGTGTATCACAGGCAATCAGAGCTTCTGCCAAGCCGGCAATGGCTGCCTCATCCAGGGGTATAAGAACATCTCCGTTGGCAGACAACCGCTCGCCTATGGTGAAGGCACGGCTGCGTGGCACTAGAAGATCGGTTTTTTCGAGATGGATATCGTACTGACTATAACGTCGCTCATAGGCGATATCGAGGATATCGCGAAAACCGTCAGTGGTAATGGTTGCAACAACAGCACCACGCTTTTCTATCAAGGCATTAGTTGCCAGCGTTGTGCCGTGAATAAAACTATCTACATCGCCAAGTGAAGCTCCACATTTACTCAGAGCTTGTTGAGCGCCCTGAAGTGATGCGATTGCGGGATTCTCGTGTGAGGTTAGCAATTTTGCTGAACCGGTAATTTCACCAGTCTGAGCCATCAAGACTACATCTGTAAATGTTCCCCCAATGTCGACAGCCAATCGCATTTAAGCATTAGCTCCTGAGCTTTACACCGGCCGCATCAAACGGTGGCTCTTCCAGCAAGACTGCCGTGTGGTCAACACCTAACAAGGGTACTATCAGTTTCTCAGCCTCACCCATCAGATCTTCTTTAATAAAGCCAAGTGCAAGAGACTTATCGACCGAGTAACCGTAAGCACCTGACGTAATGCGACCAGCGGGTGTGCCGTTGGCAAGAAAGATCGGTTCTCCCCCGGCAGCATCGGCTTCATTGACGGCATCGATGGCGATCACGCACAATCGTTCGCGAGGGGTATTGTCTTTGATTTTCAAATAGGCCTCTTTGTTAAGAAAATCTTTTTCAAGTTTGATCAGTCGTTCCAAACCGACCTCCTGAGGCCAGTATTCTGTGCTGTATTCACGTCCCCATGAACCATAACCTTTTTCAATTCGCAAGGATGCCAGAGCCCGACCGCCCACCGGGCCACCGTTGAATCCTTTAGCAGCCTCAAGCAGCGCTGAATATAACTCCAATTGATGACTCTCTTCACAGTGCAACTCCCAGCCTAAATCACCGGTAAAGCTGACCCGTATCGCCACACACTCGATACCCGCCACCTCGATACGACGCGAACGCATAAACCGAAAGCCTTCGTTTGAAAAATCGCCATTAGTCAGGCGCTGCAATAAGCTTCGGGCTTGTGGACCCGCAATATTGAATCCACATATTCGATCTGTGGCAACGTCTAATGTCGTTCCCGACGGCAGCGGCACTTGATTGAAGAAACGCTGATGAAAACGTTCTGCAAGACCGGACCCAATCATAAAATACTCGTCGTCGGCGAGCATGGTAATCGTGAAATCCCCGGCAACACCGCCATAAACACCGATCATCGGGGTCAGACAAGAGCGTCCAACTTCAGTGGGAATATTGTTGGCCATCAAGGCATCCAGCCAACCGTGTGCTCCGGGCCCCTTGACGATGTAATTTGCAAAGTTCGAGATATCCAGCACACCAACTGTATCTCTGAGCATACGAACTTCTTGACCTACAGGCTCAAACCAGTTTTGCCTCTTGAAACCGATGGTTTCTTTCACCCCCGGCTTGTCAGCAAACCAAAGCGGGTGTTCCCAACCACAGTTCAAACCGAATACACAACCCATTTGTTTTTGTGTTTCATAAGCCGGGCGGACTCTTGCCGGCCTGCCAGCTTCACGTTCTTCATTAGGAAAGTGAATAGCAAAACGGTTTGCGTACTGGTCTTCTACACGCGCCTTGGTAAACGCATCATCAGCCCAACTACCAAATCGGGCTAAATCCCATGCGAACATGTCGTATTCGGTTTCACCTTGTATTATCCATTGTGCGGCAAGTAGACCCAGGCCACCTGACTGGCTGAATCCCGGAATAATGCCACCACAGACAAAATGATTTTTCAGCTCGGGAACGGGGCCGAACAAGGCACTGGAATCCGGGCTCCAGATCATCGGCCCGTTAATAATGCGCTTCACGCCCGCTTCCGCAGCAAGCGGAATACGATCCATTGCACGCATTACATTTTCCATGATGCGATCCATATCATCAGGCAGCAACTCATGACCGAAATCTTGCGGTGTACCCTCTTCCGCCCAGAAACGCATGTCCCTCTCATAGGCACCAATCAATAACCCCTTACCTTCCTGGCGCAAATAATACTCGCCATCGCGATCCGCAACCGATGGCAGGCGCTTGTCCATCGCAGCAATCGCATCAATGGTCTCAGTTACAAAGTACTGATGCTCAGTCGGCCGCAGCGGCAACTCCATACCGGCCATAGCAGCCACCTCGCGCCCCCATAAACCGGCCGCATTAACAACCCAGTTGGTTTTTATATCGCCTTTGGCGGTTGTAACTATCCAACCACCATCATCCTGTTGTTCAAGACCAGTCACCGGGCAAAACCTTTCGATGGTAGCGCCGCGTTGACGCGCGCCCGTGGCATACGCGTTAGTTACCCCGGAAGGGTCAACACTCCCACCATCCGGCTCATACATGATGCACCTGATACCCTCGTAATTGACTAAAGGATGTAGCTCTTTTGCCTCGGCCAGTGATACCTCATGAAAGTTAAGTCCATAAAGTTTCGCTTTTGCTTCTTGCAATCGCAACTGATGTTCTCTTGCTTCCGTCTGGGCAAGATAGAGTGAGCCGGTCTGGAAAACACCACAACTCTGGCCGGTTTCCTTTTCCAGTTCAGCATAGAGATTCATGGTGTAATGCTGGATACGGGTAATATTATTGTTATCATGAAGGCCATGAATATTAGCTGCCGCATGCCATGTTGAACCACTGGTCAATTCATCACGCTCAATCAGCATGACATCACTCCAGCCCAACTTGGTGAGGTGATACAAGATTGAGCAGCCGACTAATCCGCCGCCTATAACAACTACCTGAGTCTGGTTTTTCATAGTCCTGTTAAGTCCTGTCACCCCGGTAACACTTACGGTCACCTTACTATAGTGCTACTGAAACTTTACAACGAGAGTTACAGTTAAAGCAAAGCAAACGATCTGAATATGAACATTAGCAGAACTACTCACAACCCATTGGTACTTATTCACAGCGACCGCTGCGAAATGGCTCGCGACGTTGTTCTGCAGGAACATCCGGGACTTAGCGTAATAACTTGCAATACCTACGAGCAGCTGCCCGAGTCACTTATGCAAAGCAAACCGGAAATCGTCTACACCATGCGTTTCGCAGGTACCGAGCACTTCCCGCGTGACACACTGCTAGCTTCGGAAACGGTTAAGTGGATCGCTGTAGGAGGATCCGGAACCGATCACCTGCTGAGCTGGAATCCGAATAAAATTGTAGTCACCAATGCAGCCGGAGTAGCCGCTGACATGATGGCGCAATATGTTGTAGGCATGATCTACCATTTCTCGCTCAACTTACCAATATTTCTTGAAAACAAGCTGAACCAAAAGTGGACATTCGGGCGTGTGGAGCCGGTAAATGGTAAAACCGTGCTAATTATTGGGCTGGGAGCAACAGGACGCGCCGTTGCCAAATTATGCAAAGCGCAAAACATGAAAACACATGGCATACGGGCTAACCCGGCTGCCACCGAAAATATTGACCACGTAGGCAGCGTTCGCAGTCTGAACGAAATGCTGCCTCAAGCAGACATCCTTGTAGTTTGCGTGCCATTACTGAACACAACAAAGAATCTGATCGACACAGCAGCTTTCGATGTAATGAAAAAAGGCAGTATCCTGATCGATGTCTCGCGCGGTGGAGTAGTGAATGAAACTGCATTGATGCAGGCATTGGAAAACGGCACATTATATGGTGCCGGGCTCGACGTATTTACAGAAGAACCGCTACCCAAGGGACATCCGCTGTGGTCATACAAAAATGTAGTCATCACACCACATTGCTCGTCCGTCTATCCAGGCTGGGAACAAAATTCGGCCAAACTATTTTCCAAAAATCTGAAAAATTACAGAAATGGCAAGGCGCTATTTAACGTAGTGGACCCGTCCAGAGGTTACTAGCAACCAGGCACTACGATCAACATCCTTCAATTACCAACGCCATCAGCACAAGGTAAGATACACTATCCTCAGCTAAGTTAAACACACTGAAAGTTGTCAATGAATATACCGGAAACAATGGCTGCCATGGTCCTGACTGGCCACGGAGACATCGAAAAACTTGTCTATCACGCAGATTGGCCGGTCCCGCAACCGGCGGACTATGAAGTTCTGATTGAAGTTTCTGCCTGTGGCATGAATAACACGGATGTGAATACCCGATCAGGGTGGTATTCCAAGGGAGTCAGTGACGCCACTACCGGCAACGCCTACGATACTGTAGATTCCGAAGATCCATCCTGGGGCGGGCAGCCGTTAAGCTTTCCCCGAATTCAGGGAGCGGATATTTGCGGTACTGTAGTCGCTGCAGGCAACCGGGCAGATAGATCACTAATCGGCAAACGCGTTATCGCAGATTGCTGGCTACGTGACTGGAATGACCCGATGAACCGCGACAAGACCGGTTATTTCGGGTCGGAATGCAATGGAGGATTCGCTGAATATACAACGATTGACTATCGCAATGTTGGTCCTGTCAAGTCGACTATGACAGATGCTGAACTGGCCACTTTTTCCTGTTCGTATACCACGGCCGAAGGCATGTTGTCCCGCGCGGGCGTTAACAACGAAGATACGGTTCTGGTGACAGGTGCTTCGGGCGGTGTCGGCTCAGCTCTGGTACAACTGGCAAGAAGGCGCGGCGCAACTGTCATTGGCATGGCGGCAGAAGAAAAGCATGCGAGACTTGAGAGTCTCGGCGCTGATGTACTGTTGCCACGTTCACCGGAGAACCTGTCTGATGCGCTACAGGCAGCAATTGGCACCAGAAAAATATCAGTGGTGGCCGATATTGTAGGTGGTGACACTTTTCCGGCATTAATCGAGTGTTTACAGCGCGGCGGGCGTTACACCTGTTCCGGAGCAATCGCTGGCCCCGTTGCTCCCCTGGATTTACGCACACTTTACCTGAATGATCTGACGTTCACCGGCTCCACGGTTGTTGAACCATCAATCTTCAAAGACCTGCTTGCATACATTGAAAGCGACGAAATCAAACCACTACTGGCGGCAACTTATCCCTTGTCAGATTTTCATCAGGGGCAGAAAGATTTTATAGAAAAGAAACACGTGGGCAATATTGTTGTATCGATGACAGAGTAAATGTCACTGTGAATCGATAACTGTTTAACCGATATTGGCGTACCCTCAATAGAAAGCGAGCTTAACATCCATTAGTCAGGAGCTAACATGAATACAAACAAGGATTGGATAACTCGTGCACAGGCAGTGCTACCCGGCGGTGGCTTCGGAAATTTTGACCCTGCACTTTTCATACGTGATGGAAAAGGCTCACGCGTTCATGACGAGGATGGCAAGGAATACATAGACTATCTGATTGGTTCCGGACCGATGCTACTGGGACACGGGCACCCGGAAGTTATTGACACCATCCAGTCTCAAATAGGCAAGGGATTGACTTTTTTCACTAACAACGCGGCTGGAATAGAATTAGCTGAGGAAATTTGTAGTGCCATGGCCTGCGCCGATCAGGTGCGCTATGTGACTTCGGGCGGTGAAGCAGATATGTATGCCATGCGCCTGGCTCGTGCCTATACGGGTCGAGAGAAGATCATGAAATTTGAAGGTGGATATCACGGTATGTGTGCGGAAGCACAGATGAGCCTGGCACCTGCAAAACCGGCTAATTTCCCGCTTGCAGTACCCGACAGTGCAGGCATCCCTGAAAGCGTACGCGATAACATGCTGATTGCGCCTTTCAACGATATTGACACGGTTCGCGCTCTACTGGATGAATACGAAAAAGAGGTTGCAGCTATCATAGTTGAGCCACTACAGCGCATCATTGCACCTTTACCTGGTTTTCTGCAGGCCTTGCGTGAGGAATGCACCAAACGCTCCATAGTACTTATATTTGATGAGATCGTTACTGGGTTCAGGCTTGCCTATGGCGGAGCACAGGAAGCTTACGGCGTCACCCCGGACGTGTGCACACTGGGAAAGATCATCGGGGGCGGTTTTCCGCTGGCAGCTATTGCCGGACGCCAGGACATCATGAAGCATTTTGATAAATCAACCGTCGGTGCTGATGCGTGGCTTATGCAGTTGGGCACACTTTCAGGCAATCCGATCGCTGCAGTTGCCGGTCTGAAAACCATGGAAATTTTACGCCGCAAAGGAACCTACGAGAAACTTCACGCAACCGGCGAGAAATTACAAAGCCTGTTTTCTCAGGCGTTGCGTGAACAAGGACATGATCACCAGATTCTCGGGCATTCGTCGCTTTTTGATATTGTATTTACTGAAAACGAAGTACACAACTACCGCTCCTGGCTTGCAGTTGATCACGAAAAAAATGAGCGATTCAATCATACCTTGCGTGAACACGGTATATTAAAATCGCCCGGTAAATGCTACCCCTGCCTCGCATTGACTGAAGAGGATCTGGAACAGACAGCCAACGCAATTAAAACAGCCGCAGCGAGTTGTTAGTTTGACAACTCGTCATTCACCTTCATCTGACTATCTAGCTTCAACGAATTTTTTGTTTTTCTTTAACAGACCAAGGGCCAGCATACAACATGGTTGCAATGCTAACGCCATAGACCGTTACTGCTAGTGCTATGAGCCATAAGAGGTGATGCGGTTCTGTGTCAGCTTGAACCAGCAAAAAGCCCGAAGCGACGATAGCGAGACGCAAAAATGCTCCAATCACAGGGACATGAAGCGTATCAAGAGCCTGGCTCGCAATATAGCAAGTCAAACCGATTGCGAAGATCCCGTAGGTTGGAGCGATGATTTGCAGAGATTGCTGACAATAATTTCCGACACTTGAGCCCTGCACAGGAGTGCCACACCACCATTGCGGCTGCCAGGCAACAATCAAACCCAAGGCGGTGATAATTACAAAGTTCAGAATGACCCCATACCAGGCAATTCTTATTGCATCTGCACGTCTTGCCGCTCCCAGATAAGCGCCACACATAGGGATAAGAACCATACCTATTCCAAAAACCAGTGGCATCAGGATTAGTTCAAGTCTTACCGCCATTCCGTAGCCCGCCAGCCATTCAACGCCGTAGCGAGAGAACAGAGCTGTAGCCACAAAAGCATAAGCAATTGTCATCAGCGACTGTGACCCTGCCAACAGCCCTTTCCTGAATATTTGCAGAGTGACATTTACATCAAACGAACCTGCACCCGGAACAGACCGTCTACCTGATTGCCAATAGGCGAATGCCATTGCGATCACGCCCACCAACAAAGACAGATTCATAGTCCATGCCGCGCCGGTCATGGCATCGTGGGTGTTACTCCTGTGGGGAACTATCAAAACCAGTGCAATAAGAACGTAAGCTAGCAATTGCACAGCCCAGCAAATTGCCGGCCTCACAATATCACCACAGCCACGTAATATTGAGCTGATGGTGTTAAGAAACCAGAATAGAGCAAGGCCAGGTATGACGATGCTCGCATAGGTAGTTGCCGCTTCTGCAACCACCCTATCTGTGGTCGAAAAAAAAACTATCGTTGACACCGACAACAAAAAGACCACATAAGTCACCAGACTACCCACCACTGCAACACAGAAAGCTGCAGTAACAATGGTATCAAGTCGCTCGTCATCCTCGGCACCACTTGCCCGCGCTGCTGCTCCGGCAATCGCACCACCAAATGCCCCACCCGACCACATCGCCGATAGCATAACCATTGGAAACACTACGGCTACAGCTGCCAGTGCCTGCGTGCCTGCCATTGCCACAAAAGCCGCTTCAACTGCAAACACAGCCGAGAACAAAATAGACATGCACAGGCTGGGAACAGCCAGCGTGAACATGGTGCGCGCTATTGGTGCACCAACAATGACCCGCTTGTTAATCTGCCGCTTGGGCATTCGCAGAGCGTATCTCTTTTAGTGAGACGAAAACGATCGGCTAGAGCTGTTGCATCTGATGGGTAGCAGCTGACACTTGAGCAGCAATCCCCATGGCAACAGCCCGCAAGCCATCTTCCAGAGTAACTTCAGGGTCTGCATTACCCAGCACAACCTGCTGAAACTTCTGATGCTGGTAATAGGTTGAACCGTGATGATCTCCTGCCATCAGCAATTCCGGGTCAACGGGGATATCCAGTGTTATTTGCCCGGGCTTTGCACGCGGGCTAATGACGATTTTCGGCACTGGTGGCGCTCCCAGATTCTGTGGCCAGAATCGTGTCGGGCCGGGTATCAGGCACTCGATTTTACCTTTGGGTCCGACAGCTGTGATGTGTTCCTGATAGAGTGATCCTTCAGCAAACATGCACAACTCAAGCATGGCTCTGGAGCCATTTTCAAACTCGACTATCGTATATGCGTTGTCGATGATGTCAGGCACCTCACCCTCATATTTCTCATCAAGATGATTATGCGCCTGACTCGCGCTGGCCATGACATTGACGGGCTCCGAGGTAACAAGTAAGCGCATTAAATCAAAGAAATGGCAACATTTCTCAACCAGCGTGCCACCCGAATAACGGTTGAATCGATTCCAGTCGTTAACCTTCTCAAGGAACGGGAAACGGTGCTCGCGAATTGACAGCATAGTGATACCACCGGTTACCTCAGCTGCCTGCCGGATAAATTCGGCTAGCGGCGGCATATACCGGTATTCCATGGCGACCCAGACAGGTGCTTTGAAGTCACGTATCAGGTCCTTGATCGCATCAGCATCTGACGGATCGGTATACAGTGGCTTTTCAACCAGCACAGGAAGGGGGCGCAGTGCAGCAATTTTCCTGAGGTGATCAACATGAGTAAAATTCGGGCTGGTTATAATCAGGCAATCCAAACCTTGGAATTCCAGCAAATCTTCAACCGAGTCACAGAACACAGCATCAGGTGCCAGAACCTGCGCCGCAGCACGCATCGAAGCATCAGGTTCAAAAATCGCTACAACTCTGGTGGCGTCGAGCAAGTTAACGTTAGCAATGTGCTCCCGGCCCATCATTCCACAGCCGACAAGACCATATCCTATTGTTTTCATTAGTTTTTATTTATCTACGGCTGGCAATTGAACAGACTCTAAAGGGGCTTTTTCAGGCTTGCTACTCAAGGCTCAGCCAACATAAGCCCAACTGGTCCCGGTTATTGTAACCTGCAGGCCTTAGTGGCTTGCATATCCGATTTGCGCTGGGCATTATGCTACGTAATTATGTGTTTTCGTTACGTAATTTTCGAATAACTATGCAAGACCTAGGACAATCATTTGCGCTTGCGATGCGGCTGATCCTTGATTTTGATGCGGATCTGTTTGAGATAATCACACTCTCTTTACATATCAGCCTGATTGCCACAGCGATTGCATGTGTGAGCGGCATGATGTTTGGCGCATTCGTCGCCGTTAAAGACTTTCCCGGCCGTAGCGCCGTGATTGTTTTGATGAACTCACTGATGAGCTTGCCACCGGTAGTCGTTGGCCTGATTGTTTACCTGAGCCTATCTCGCGCAGGTCCCTTTGGCTGGCTCGGGTTGCTCTACAGCCCCAGTGCGATGATCATTGCGCAAGTCCTTTTAATCACCCCCATCATTGCTGCACTTTCACGTCAATTACTTGAAGATCTCTACCAGGAATATCGTGAACAATTTGATTCATTTGCCTTATCAAGCATGGCAACCGTTAGAGCCATTCTGTGGGATGGACGCTATTCACTCATCACGGTAGCCCTGGCAGGCTTTGGCCGTTCCGTCTCCGAAGTGGGCGCGATTATTATCGTTGGCGGAAACATCGAGCATTTTACCCGTGTCATGACCACAGCAATTGCCCTTGAAACATCCAAAGGAAACCTTGACATGGCTCTGGCGCTGGGCATCATCCTCTTACTGCTATCGCTGCTTGTCAATGCCATGGTGTCGACACTGCGGCTATCTGCAACCCGGCTTGGCTACGCCTAAGACCACTGATGCTACGACTTGTCCCCTCACGAAGACCTCGCAAAGTTGAAGTCGTTGAAACAAATGAGCTTCAGAACAGGAACCTGCCGTCATCCAATGACACAACAACGGCTGATTCTTCACAACATGCTCTCACCTGCCGTTATTTGCAATACAGTATCAATGAAAGAATATTGATTGACGACGTCAGTCTGAGCCTGTCCAGAACTGATATCACAGTTGTACTTGGATTCAATGGTGCTGGTAAAAGCCTGCTGCTACGTCTGTTGCATGGCATGATCAAACCTTCCCGTGGCGAAGTGCTGTGGAATGGTCGACCCTGCAATCTGGCCATCAGGCGCAAACAGGCCATGGTGTTCCAGAAACCTGTATTGTTACGTCGCAGTGTGGTCGACAACGTGCGATTTGTTCTGGAAAACTACGGCATTCACGACAGATCCCGGGCAACCGAGTTATTAGAGCATGTCGGTCTTGCGCATCTGGCGCAAAGGCCAGCCAGAAAGCTCTCCGGTGGCGAACAACAGCGTTTGGCTCTGGGCCGGGCACTGGCAAATGAACCGGATGTCTTGTTTCTGGACGAAGCGACCTCCAGCCTTGATCCTGCATCGGTCAGAGCCATAGAAGATATAGTCATGGATGCGCGCCGCCGTGGCACGAAGATTATCCTGGTTACACACGACATCGGCCAAGCCAGACGATTGGCTGGTGAGGTACTGTTCATGAGTAATGGCAGACTTGCGGAGCTTGCACCGGCAAATGCTTTTTTTGAAAATCCACAATCACATGAAGCACTTGCTTACCTGGAAGGAAGGCTACCATGAACGTGAGAAACATCCGATTAAACCGTCAGCTACGACACGTAGCGAATTACTGAGAAACTGATGATTAGGTCTACACGTAGTCCGTTGGCAACCTTTGGAATGGTTTTAGCAACTTTGCTGTTAAGCGGCCAGTCGATAGCTGCTTCATTGCTTGTACAGTCAACAACATCCACAGCGAACTCCGGCCTCTATAAATATCTGCTGCCTCTGTTTGAAGCGCAAACAGGCATACAAGTGAAAGTAGTTGCTGTGGGTACAGGACAAGCAATCAGAAATGCGCGAAATTGCGATGCCGACATCCTGCTGGTTCACGCAAAAGAGGCAGAGGAACAATTTGTAAAGGATGGCTATGGCATCGACCGCTCCGACCTGATGTACAACGATTTCATTGTCGTGGGTCCACCTGAGGATCCCGCGGGCATTCACGGTTCAAAAGATGTGGTTAAAGCGCTTGAAAAAATCGGCAAAACGAAATCAATGTTTGCTTCACGTGGAGATGATTCTGGCACACACAAGAAGGAAATCTCATTGTGGCAACTTGCCGGAATGGCACCAGATGGAAAAGAACAGAAATGGTATCGCTCAACCGGCTCTGGAATGGGAGCTACGCTCAATACCGCGGTGGGGCTTGGCGCTTATGTGTTGACCGACCGGGCAACCTGGATAAGCTTCGGCAACAAGTCGGATTTTCAAATCATGACTGAAGGTGATGACCTGTTATTTAATCAATACGGCGTCATATTGGTGAACCAGCAGAAGTGCCCGGAGGTGAATAGTATTGAAGGGCAACAGTTGATTGACTGGCTGCTATCGGAAAAAGGCCAGTTTGCCATAGGTGCTTACAAGCGTGACAACCAGCAACTGTTCTTTCCAAATGCCAACATATAATAATTGCAGCGTATAAAATATCAGAAATTATCAGAAATCTATCGCGACTACTCTTGCCGGTGCACCGTCGGCCGATGGTAAAGACAAAGGCTGTGCGCAAAGAAAAGTCCGATCGGAATTTAATTCTTGCGTGTTAATCAGATATTCAATTAACGTTATGTTGTTGCGCAGTAGCACATCATGCGAGACGTGCTCTTCTATGGGTAGCACTACTCCGTCTAACAATCGCCTGATCGACCAATCTTGCGGAAAATCAAAAGCGACAGCTGATGGCTGCCGGGCGAGGATCCATTCACAGGCCGTGCGGCTCAGATAGGGCGCTTTTCGCCAATAGTTTTCGGTGCGATAGTCCTCTTGGTTGTACCAGCATGACTTGAAAACAAGAATATCACCCACGGCCAGGTGATCACCACGCTTTTGCAGCAACTCGGGCGTCACCGCTTGCTCCGGCTTGATGTCGCTTATATCGATTACAGCCGCATGCCCCACGACTTTTCCGAGATCTAAGTCGCTTAAAGTCTGCCCTCCTGGCACCATATGGCTTGGCGCATCAACATGAGTAAAACCATGACAGGTAGTATGGAGCCAGCTGACTTCAAACAAGTCATTGTTGGTGAAAGAACCCTTAACTCCTCGTTCAACCGGCCACCGGATATGCCCTGTTTCAATGGGCATTGACAAATCAAGGACCTGCATAGTCTACTCCATGGTTAACAACGGCTATCATAATACACAAGTTGCTCGAAACGGTTGTTTGAAAAATTTGAGGAACACGACCAAATGTCATTAGGCTGGATAGCATTGATACTGACAGTTTTTTATTCGGCGTATACAATCAAAAACAAGAAAATCAGTCTGAAAATCATGCAAACAACAACGCAATCAACAACGCAAAGAGGACAAGCCGATGCAAACAGTATCCTTTAACAACATGGCCGACGGAACTCCGGAGGAATACCAGTTTCTGGAGGAACTTGAAAAACAATACGCGGCTGGCCTACCTGCCCGAATTGAACAGAGCCTGGAAAAACTTGAAAACTCATTGAGCGGATATAAAGTCTCCAGACTCGTCCATTCACTACAATCGGCTACCCGTGCCTTTCGCGATAAAAAACCGGTTGAATACGTTATTGCAGCTCTAATCCATGACATTGGAGATGAGTTAGCACCCTTCACACATAGCGAGATGGCAGCCTCTATTCTAAGGCCGTTTGTTGCCGATGATCTCTACCAGATAGTGCGCACTCACGGTGTTTTTCAGGTTTATTATTATGGTGAACAGATGGGGCTGGATAAGAACATCCGGGAACGATATGCGCATGAAAGTTGGTATCAAGAAGCCATAGAATTTTGCGAGAAATATGACCAGAACTGTTTTGACCCGTCCTACCCACACGAACCGTTGGAGTTTTTTAAACCCATGATAGAAGAGGTTTTCTCACGTGAGCCGAAATTTGGCGAATTAGCTTCCTGAATAAATTAGCTTCCTGAATAGCTGTACAAGCAAGAGACTGCTATCACCTACAGGATTGGTTTTGCCCATGTCCTTAAACGTGCCTCTTGTGTAGCCTGATCACTATCCAGCAATACAATGTATTGCCCGTTAAGAAGTTTTCTATCGAACTTACGGAATTTTTCAATGCCAAATTGTGTGCGCAGCAATAACTCGCCTTTTTCATTGATGGATAACAGTTCTATTTGCAGAGCACCATCCATTGGATTTGCTGACGAGAGACTGAAATCTCTTTCATCGACCTCCGCTCTCTGATTTTTTGCCTGAAAGTCCCGTGCGTAGTTTGGTTGCCCGCTGGTGTTACAAGCACCAAGTAACAACGTAAACAAAACCATAAAAACCAACGATATGAATGGATAAGGCCTATTCTGAAATTTGTACAATTTATTTGTTTCCTCAACTACCACCAGATGCGTTCTTTACGCAACAGCCTCCACAAATATCGGGCTCAAATTAAAGCAGGAGCTTGACTTAAAATAACGTAGTCAGACTCTGAGTATCGGGCTGAACATCGAACAATACAGTGAGAATAGGCAAATATACGCTGTTTTGGAAACCCCGATTTCTGGATTTTCTTCTTGTCGCGTATTTTGCCAATGAGATGCCCATCACACAAAACTGCCTGACGCCACGAATAGGCAGTACCTACACGCAGTTTACAGCCAAGTAACTCACGCATTGCAACACTCCTGCCGCTTGTAGTAATGGCGCGGTCACGTGTTAACAGAGTCCACTTTTTTGTTAAATATTGTAAATCGTCTCTGTGACGTCATCGGCTACAGGATTGCCCTAAGCCATATAAATACACCCGAACTCAATTAATAAATGAAAAACGCTACTTTTTTGATAGCTACTATCGTCTCAGCCGGGATTGCCGTTGGCTGTTCATCAAATAGTTCTGATTCCGCAGGCAATGCGGTAATCGGTATCGATAGTGAAAACTGGCAGGCACGCGAATTTTCCTGTGCTGATCAATCATTGACCTGGACAGATATAAACGACTGGTATTATCAACTGCAGTTTATGGATTACTTTGAATTGTCCAGAACAGAATACGATATGCTTGTCATCGACCCTGAGCCCGATGAGCCACTGAACAGTAACGTCATTGAACGCATGCGATGTGATGGTAACGGTGAGAAAAAACTTGTTGCCTATCTCGCGATCGGTAAAGCCGAAAATTTCAGAGAGTATTGGCAGGACGACTGGTCTGTGGGCAACCCCGAATGGATTGCCTCTCCTAACGGTGAATTTGAAGGTGAATTCCTGGTTCGATATTGGAATGAGGATTGGAAATCAATCGTAATGGGGGAGCCTGACAGTCGGCTGGATCGAATTATTGCGGCCGGTTTCGATGGCGTTGTCCTGGATGGTGTGGACTCTTATCGTGAAAGGCTTGGGGAAAATCCGCAGGCTGTGGAAGATCTGGCCGAATTTATCAGCGAAATCAAAGAATATGCAATCGCGCAGTCAGGCAATAATGATTTCGGGATATTTGTTCAAAATACAGAAGAACTCATCAGTAATTCAGCAGTTGACTGGACAAGTCAGCTGAACGGAATCATCAAACTTTCACCCTTTTATGCTCCGGTAGACAATATTGTACCCACAGACTTACGGAGCTGGTACGACCTGCATCTTAGCCAGTGGGTAGCTAATGGCAAACAAGTATTCAGTGTTGACTACACCAGCAACCCTGACAATACCGTAAATGCATATACTGAAGCGCGTAGCCGTAGCTATATACCGCTGACCGTAACATCTTTTGGTCTGGATAATCTGACTACACCCGAAGGATTCGAGCCAGACTAATGCGACATATGCAGGCCCGGTTATAACATAGCGACATAGTCCGAAATCGGCCTTGAAGTTACTCCGTTAACTAACATCCTTTCTTGTTGTTCCTTCGGTAGTTACTACAAAAGAAATTGTAGAATACTGGCTGCGAATTGCTTCCCTCTCTCTGGAAGCGTGTTCGTTTTTGGCGCTTCAATGCCTGTCGCCCCGGCAGGTAAGGTCATTCTCCTGCCGTTTTAACAGCCATTTATCAATAGTTGGCCTTGTTGATCCCTTGCTAAATACAGCACAAATTACTCAAGGGTTAATTAGTTCACATCAAAAGTGCCAAGGAATTCTCGCAACAATAGATTTTGGCCGGATATCATGCCGTTTGTCTTAATAAAAAAAATAACAAATAGGACACACTATGAATTTCCTGTCTACTCCTCGTAATTTCTTTACAGCCCAGAAAAAGACCAATACCGAAAAACGAGCGTTCGCAGTACCGGCAATACTTGCACTTTCCATACTCGGTGCAACTCAAGCTACTCATGGTGATATTGGCGCATCACATTCCACGCTGGTATCAGAATTCCCTTCATTTAATACACCGGGTGTTGTAGACGGCCGGGTTGAAGCCATTGCCATAGATGGCGACACTGTCTATGTAGGGGGTACATTTACACAGATACAAAATCCACTAAGCGATGAAGTTATTAATCAGCCGTACCTGTTCGCATACAGCAAATCGACCGGCCAAATTATCGAAAGCTTTGATCCACAACTAAACAACACTGTTCTAGCGCTTGAAACAACAGGCGACTCTCAAGGTGGTGTTTTTGCCGGAGGATTGTTCGGCAATCTGAACGGTGAATTCAGTCGAGGGCGTTTTGCCAAGATTGATATCAACGGTGATCGTGTACAAGGCTTTAGTGGCCGGGTAGATGCTGCTGTGAAAACAATGGTCAGACACGAAGACACCATTTATATTGGTGGTAATTTTAGTTCTATCAGTGAAACTCCTGTCGAAAGACTCGCGGCATTAGACACAAACACCGGCACGGTGGACGCTAACTTCAATCTGGATTTTGGTGGCCTGCTATTTACTACAAGACTCAATGAAAACCAAGCTGAACAAAGTGTTGATGATATTGATATAACGTCTGATGGAAGCGCTATGGTGGTGATTGGTAACTTCGAAACCATCAACGGTATATCTCGCCCGCGTCTTGCTATGCTCGAGCTTAACGGTCAAGCCAGGGTATCAACATGGAACACCGATGTTTTTGACGTGCAATGCCCGGCCCAGAGGCTTCCACAGTATGTTTTTGGTGTCGATATCGCACCGGACGACAACTATTTAATCGTTGGAACTCGTGGATTTCGTCGGTTTGAAAACGCGGCGTGCGACACCATCGGTCGATATGAGATCGATGATCTTAACAACCCTGATGTTCATCCTACCTGGGTAAACTATACCGGCGGTGATTCTGTGTTTGATGTTGTAGCAACCGATCATGCAGTGTATGCAGGTGGTCATTTCCGTTGGTTAAATAACGATACCACCTCAAATGGAAACGATGCCGGACCCGGCTCCACCGCCCGCGCCGGACTTGCGGCGATCGATCCGCTAAACGGCTTGACGTTACGCGACTGGCAATCTGACCGCAATCCAAGAGGCGTTGGCGTGTTTGCGATGATTTCAGAGCCCGAAGGCCTATATCTGGGGGACGACACTGACTTTCAGAATGGCACACGCCACCAAAAACTGAAGTTTTTGCCAGTCGGCAGTGAAACTGTGGCCCGGCCAGATGCACCGACTCTGCCCACAACGATGGTTACCAATGTGGGTGATGGCGCTACCAGTGGTTTGAATGGCAGTACGTTCAATGGCAACACCATTGGTACAGCAACACCAATAAGTACTGATGGTTTGAGCATAGCCCGTGCTGCGATGCATGTGGGCGGCCGTTTGTTTTATGTTACTAATAGTGGCCTTATGAGAACCGCGACCATCGATAATGGTTTGAGCTCTGACTACGTTATCGATATGCTTGGACTAACAGAAGATAACTGGCCGCTTTCTCAACTCGGCGGTATGTTTTTCGACTATGAATGGAGCCGCGTCTATTACACCCTTGAAGGCGATTCACGCTTGCACTATCGAGCTTTTTCTCCACACGATGACTACTTTGGTAACGACATACTTGTAGCTGAGGAACAAGGAGATATTGCGTGGGCGGATGTAACCAGCATGGATGTGATTGGTGGTTACCTGTACTTCACACGATCTGATAACAACCTCTATCGAAGTGAGATAAACGGTGCTTCTGTTATCTCTGGTACTACCGAAGTGATTGGAGGCCCTGCAGTTGATGGGCGCCAATGGAGCAATACTGTGCTTGCTTTTATTAGCGATGGCACAACAGTCAGGGGTGGTAAAGACACAAACGCTGAATTTGAATTCCAGGCAGCTGGTGACAGTGACGGCCAAGGGCGATTTCAGCGATTTGAATTTCCGGTCGCTGCAGGTGAACCTGTACTGCTTCGTCTTGAGTGGTTTGAAACTAACGCCAACCTGAGGCTGTTCGTTCGAGATTCAAACAATGTAGCAGTTGCTTCAGATGCTACTGATGGCGCATCTCCTATATACCTTAACGTACCGGCTGGCGCTGGCGGTACCTATATCGCCTCTGTGTTGGTCGCTGACGGCAGTACTTCCTATACACTGCAGATTAATCCCTTTGAAGCGCCACCAGCTCCACTGGCGGACTTTGAATTCTCAGGCAAAGGCTCAACTACAGATGGCCGATGGCAGGTATACCGGTTTGATGTTGAGGCCGGTGATCTGGTTGAGGCAAGAGTTATCTGGGATAAAAATCAAGGGGATCTGAACCTTTTCCTGCGTGATGAGACGAATTCACAGGTTGCACGGGACAATGACGGCAATGGCTCTCCAGCCCTTGCATCGACTATCGCAACCAGCAGCGGTACGTGGTCCGTTGGTGTAGCGATACAGAGTGGCGAAGTCGACTACTCCGTATTTATTGATACTTCAAATTAGTAGTAGCTATTCAACTCGAACGTATCTGTTCGAGCTAAGTGCAAATTGACGCGTATTGTAGATTCGCAGCTACTGAATGCAAGGATGCTATCAGTAGCTCGTTCTATTCCCTCTTGGTTTGTCAACCTCTTGGTTTGTCAACTTAACCATTACACAGGCATGCTTAACAAAATAAAAACAACCCCCAGAGACTGATAAAACTAAAGCTTGGAAAAAGAAGATCGTAGCTGGGCTGTGTGCATCCATGACAGCGAGCGCCTGCTGCCCTGCTTCTTCAGTCACTAGCACCTCACTTATAATGATATTGATACGTGCAGGTATAAAAGTGGTTTAAGAAACACCAACGGTTAAGCCAGCTGGAATTGCCCACACATAATCGTTCAATCACTGTTTTGACTGTGCTTACTGTTAGGTTGTTATGACATTTGTCTCCACATTGTCTTTCGCAATCAAAACCACCATCGTAAAAAAAAATATATCGAATCGCTTTCCATCCAGAAAATCAAAACCCGGATGTCTCTTGCGAACCAGAAAATGAATAAGATCACCGATCATAGCAACTGGTGAAAGCAATATATCGAACAGCTTAAACACCCGGTGAATTTTACGGGTAAGCAATGAAACAAGAATTCCTAATGGGTAATAGATGACAATAAACAGTATGGGCAAGAATATGATCCCCATGACTAATCCTTCCCCCAGCCCATAAAGTATGCCTAACACAAGTCCCCATGCAAATGATGAGTAAAAATAACGCATAATGTTATGGATTGTCGTTCCTTACCAGTCGACTAGACGTTTATCGATCTTTTTATTCTCTTCCATTTGATAGTTCTCGTTTTTTTACTGTCCAAGAATCAGTAGAGAAAACCTCTAAAGACTAGCATGCCTGCCATCCTCAGCCAGAGTGATATAATTGAATATTCGATATGACTTAGATGATGGATCCTTCTAATTTGACTAGCCAGCATCCGGATACCGACGTCGGTTAATAAGTATGCGTTCTTTCGGGTATTACAGTCGGTAAGTTTGCCCGTAATTGTCCAACTTACGTTTAAATGCTTCGATTTCGGCAACGTCAGGATTAACCAGTGTATCCGGTATTTTGCCATGCATCACAGCAAGGCAGGCCTTGATATCCGCTTCTCCCAGACCACCCATGCATTGATCTGTGAAACACAGGGCATGCGGTGATAACAAAACGTTATCCATAGTCAGCAATGGATTAGCAGCATCCGGCGGTTCCTGTTCAAATACATCCAGCCCCGCACCCGCTATCTCCCCCTTCTGCAGTGCTTCAATCAATGCCAACTCATCAACTACCGGACCACGTGCCGTATTGATCAAATATGACCCGGCTTTCATCATTGACAGGCGTTCCTTGTTCGCAAGATGGCGGGTGTTGTCATTGAGGGGACAATTAAGGGAAACAACATCTGATTTTCGAAAAACATCATCAAGTTCTACCGCCTTTACACCCAGTCCGGCCATTGAGTCACCGGACACATAGGGATCAAAGGCGATAATCTGCATATCGAACGGGGCTGCCAGACGGGCAACCTCTGCACCAATATTGCCGAATCCAACAATGCCAAGTGTACGCCCGACCAACCCCAGGCCGTTGTAATCAGATTTTATATTCCAGCCATTCGGGATATCCCGGGTCAGCCTGTCCTTTTTCTTAAGGTTTAACGTAAGTGCAAGCATCAACGCCACGACTGAAGTTGCCACAGGACGCCTTACCCCTTGTGGCGCAATCGCCACTGCTACATTTCCATGAGTGCAGGCAGAAATATCCAACGTATCGAAACCTACACCATAGCGGGCGAGCAAGGACAGACGACCACCACTTGCCACAGTGTTTTTGGTTATTTTCTCCAGGTACAGTATGCCAGCGTCAAGATCTGCCACATCAGCGTTGCTTAACTCACCGGTATCAACATCAGGCAGGCAAGACACGTTGATTCGAGCGTTATCAAGCAAAGGAGTGAAGTCGATTTCCTTAATCGCAGCACTCATATCAGGGTTTAGTAGTTTGCGGCTAATACCAATATTGAATGTTTTATTTGAGTCAGTCATCGCAGGATCCCGTTGCTCAAGATTTACATAGATCACGCAAAGCGTTTGCAGCCTGACTCATTGCCTGTTGCAACAACCAGCAATCACCGGACACAGCAATTATTTCGAAACCTTGTTGAAATAGATCTGCACCCTCTTCCGCTGTTGCGGCTACTCTTGCTGCCGGTTTTCCGTTAGCTTTGGCTGCAGTGCTAATGCGTTCGATAGCACTCACGAAAACAGGATTGTCAAACTCACCGGGAATCCCGAGACTACAGGACAAGTCAAAATGACCGACCCAAAGGCCGTCTACCCCCGGCATTGAAACAATATCCTCAACGTTTTTCAGACCATCAACCGTTTCTATCAGAGGGTAAATCTGTGTTCGGCGGTTTGCAGCCGCGAGTTTATCCAGCACGGCCCCAGGCTGGTAATGATCATGCGCGATACCTAGAGCAACGCCTCTGGACCCTTCAGGCGTGTAGCGCGCGCTCTGTATTATCTGTCTTGTTTCCTCGACACTGCCTACCATAGGTAGAATGATACCTTCCGCCCCCATATCCAGAACGCGCGAAATGGCGTAGTTGTCCTTGCCAGGTGGTCGTACAAATGCCGGTAGTTCAGCAGCCTCAAAATAACGCAGAATCGATTTGAGATCGGATATATCAAAACCAGAATGCTCCATATCGAGAAACACAAAATCACAGCCTGCGTTTTTTAAGATATAGCCGATTCCCGGCGTATTGAACTCACAAACGAAGGTACCGACCTTGACACCTTCGGCTTCACAAACCTGACGCAATGTAGTCATCGATATCGCCTCATTATCCTATTGGTTTAATTTTCGGTTTACAAAGTCAGTTTCTGGGTTGATTGCTACCAAATTCGGGAATGCCAAACCTTTCAAAGCAGACTCTTGCCAATGCTTCCACGCCCTCTTCGATGTTTTTCAGATCAGGTTTGGCAAAGCAAAGTCGCAGGTGTTGCGAACTGTCCTTCTGCATCGACCACTCAGGCCCGGGATTTATTGCAATACCCGCATCAAGAGCTACCTTTGCAAGTAATTCGGTATCAACCGCGTCCGGTAACTTGAGCCACAGAAAAATTCCACCGGGCGGGTAATCATAACTTGCACTTGTGCCAAATTCACGATCAATTGCTGCAACGAGTGTATCGAGCTTCATTTTCAACAATTTATTTAACTCAGATAAATGATTATCAAAATGCTCTTCACAGAATTCAGCCAAAATCATTTGTTCCAGTGCACCGGAACCGGCATCAGTTTTCAATGACAGCAATCGGCTTAACAAGGACCAGTTTGCTACGATATAACCTACCCGTAAAGCGGGTGCTACAGTTTTCGAAAACGTACCGATATGTACAACACGGCTTTCCTTGTCCAGTCCATACAGTGACGGAGGTCTGTCGCCACTCCAAACCAGGTCGGCATAACATTCATCTTCATAGACTGCAAGATCATACTTGCTTGCTAATTCCAGTAGTTGCTTGCGGCGTTCTAAAGACATGATAGTACCGCTGGGATTATGGACAGTGGGAACAGTGTAGATATATTTTGGTTTTACATTCTCAGCGGCGAGTCTTGCAAGCTCCGCAGACAAAATATCAGTGCACATGCCGTCATTGTCCACCGGTATAGCGACTCGATTGACACCCATCTGAATCAGCCTCGAAAAAGCTCCACCATAGTTCGATTCTTCAACAATCACTGTGTCACCGCGTTCAAGTAAAGCCCAGTTGATCAGGTCCATTGCTTGAGATGATCCTGATGTCACCAGAATATCGTCTGTGTTGCAGGATATGGATGAGTACCGATCAAGTTTTTTCACAAGGTATTCACGCAAACCCAGATAACCCTGCGGGCCTGATTCAACAAAATAGCTTGCCAGCAGACTTCCTTTTTCCGAAAGTACCCGATTGCTTGCATTGCGTAGCTTCTCAATCGGGATGGATTCCGGGGCAAGATGACCACCGACAAAATTAAATTGCGGTATGCCAGACCATCGAATCGCAGGTGCGGGCAAATCACTTCGGCTAACTTTTGAGAAATCGTACATAAGACAGATTCTTATTCGAATATATTAGGCTTTAGATATTTTAAGTGAACAGTTTTAACTATTCAGGCTATACGCCCAATAGTAAGGTTTTAAAGTAAAATTGCCACTATTGTGTCAAATTCAAGTATACCGGACAGCACGTTATGCAGCTGGAAATTCTTACTGTTCAACAGATGTACGAAGCCGACCGCCTTGCCATCAGCAATGTCGGCAGCAGTTATAAACTGATGCAAAATGCTGTAGCTACCTTGCTCGATTCCTTACAATCCATGGTTAATAGCAGTACAGGTATATTGATTCTATGCGGTAGGGGCAACAACGGTGGTGACGGAATGCTACTCGCAGCGCAATTTGATGCTCGCGGTTATGGGGTGAAAGTACTGTTTTGCGGTTCCGATCTGCAATGGTCCAAGATAACGGGAGACGCGGAGCTGGCTCGCAATGCATGGTTGCAACAAAACAACTCCATCAGTTTTCTGGCAGATATTGCGTCTGATGGAATTAATAATTTTCTCCAGCAATTCATATCAGACTACCCGTCAGGTGTGTTTGTAATTGATGCGATATTTGGTGCCGGCTTAAGCCGTAATATTGAAGAGCCGGTATTTTCCTTGATCAAGTGTCTTAACGAAATACGCGGCAAGAGCGCTGACGGGAAGAAACGTGATTCGAGTTTCACCGTAGCCAGCATCGATTTGCCCAGTGGTATAAATGGTAATACCGGCAATATCTGCGGCATTGCAATGTACGCAGATCTGACAATAAGTTTTTTTCGCAAAAAACCAGCTCATATATTGCAACCGGGTAAAAACCATTGTGGGAAAACCGTTATTACAGATATCGGTATTCCGGATTCGGTATTAGCAATATTGCAACCTGATACCATTTCGAATGCGCCCGAGTTGTGGAAGCAGGATCTTGTTTTCCCGGATGCTCACACACACAAATACACACGCGGGCACACACTGGTTGTTAGCGGGCCCAAATACGCGACAGGAGCTGCAAGGCTCGCCGCCATGGCAGCACTTCGTGCTGGAGCTGGAGTGGTAACCATTGCAAGTGCGGCCGATGCTATGGCCATCAATGCTGCACACTGTACCGAGATTATGCTCTGCCAGATTGATGGCACCTCGTCACTCATGCAGGCTCTAAACGAGAAGCGAGTCAACTCAATAGTGATAGGCCCGGGGTTTGGAGTCGGTCAATATTGCCGCGATCTCACACTGGCGGCCATCCAGCATTGTGCCGTTGTTGTTCTTGATGCTGATGCCATTACCAGTTTTTCAAGCAAAGCCGGTGGAAACCCTGAAATCCTTTTCAATGCGATAGCAAGCAGTCAGGCCACCGTGGTCCTGACACCCCATGAAGGAGAGTTCCGGCGACTTTTCGGCCATCATGGCCAGACTAGCGACTCCAATGGCAAACTGCAGGTCGCGAGAGAGTCCGCCAGCACCAGTGGCGCAATCGTGGTCTACAAGGGGGCTGATACCGTTATAGCATCACCCTGTGGGCGATGTGTTATCAGTGATAATGGTGCACCATGGCTTGCAACAGCGGGCAGCGGCGATATTCTGGCCGGGACGGTGGCTGGGCTGCTGGGGCAGAAAAACCAACATCAGTTAAAACACGGTAATTCCTTGAACACCGTGGCTGCAGCTGTATGGCTCCATAGCGAAGCATCAGCGGTACTTGGCCCCGGTATGATCGCTGGAGATCTGCCGCTGGTTTACCCGCAATTGCTCAAAGCTGCTTACGAATCCAGCCTGTTATAAAGTTGGATATTCAGTCGTACTTTACAGCGTTACTTTCGCTTAACAGCTGCCTGTACCTTTGGCAGCACACATAACATTTCGTACAAAAGATTTGCTGCTATTACAGCTGTCGCACCACTCTGGTCATAAGGCGGAGACACCTCCACCAGATCACAACCAACCAGGTTAACCCCGGCCAGCCCTCGAATGATTTCCAGCGCCTGGATAGTCGTCAACCCACCAATTTCGACAGTACCTGTACCTGGCGCATAAGCCGGATCGAGACTGTCGATATCAAAAGTCAGGTAAACCGGTTTATCACCCATTTGCTGCCGCACTTCCTGCATTAACGGGGTCAGCGATTTATGCCAGCATTCCTCAGCTTGTACAACCCTGAAACCCTGGCGTCTGGGCCAGTCAAAATCATCGTCTGAATAACCGGTCGCGCGTAAACCGATCTGGATTACTCTGCTGCAATCAAGCAAGCCTTCTTCAACCGCTCGCCTGAAGGGTGTGCCGTGTGCAATTTTTTCACCAAACATCTCATCGTTTATATCCGCATGAGCATCAACATGCACCAATCCCACTGGCCCATGTTTTTTGGCAATAGATCTTAAGACAGGCAATGCAAGGGTATGATCTCCACCCAAACCCAGAGGTACGGCGTCATGTTGAAGAATCTCATCATAGGCGCGTTCGATGAGTTGCACGGATTGTTTCAGATCAAAAGTGTTGGTCGCGATATCTCCTATGTCTGCCACTTGCATGTGATCAAAGGGTGAGATTCTTGACCACATGTTGTAGGGCCTGATCATCGCAGACTCTGCTCTGATCTGGCGCGGTCCGAATCGGGTACCAGCACGGTGGGATGCTCCAATATCCATGGGTATGCCAACGAAGCAGGCATCCAGGCCCTCAGCAGTCGCGGCTGTGGGCAGCCGCATCATGGTGGCAGGACCTGCAAAACGTGGCATGTCATTGCCACCCAGAGGTTGATTGAATTCTGCAGCTTCTTCGGTGTTTGAATCACTCATAGAGCTATGTTAACCCTGTGAGCAAGCACGGTAAAGATCGATGGCAGAACAGTTCAGTTGTTACAGAACTGTTTAGGTATCATCCAACGTCGCCAACCAGGCAGCAACACTGGCATCACTGGGCATTCGCCAGTCACCGCGAGGTGACAAACTCAAAGAACCGACCTTGGGACCATTAGGAACGTCATCACGTTTATACTGTTGCAAGAATGCACGTTTTAAATTGATCCGTAACCAGTGTTCAATTTCGTCTTCAGTATAGGAACCGCTCCAGCCTTCCGCGTGACGTGCAAGGAACAGAACCTTGGCCGGACTGAAACCAAGCCTCGCGATATTAAACATAAAAAAGTCGTGTAACTCATAGGGTCCGACAGTATCTTCAGTGCTCTGCGAGACCGGCTCCAGACTTCCATCGGCTCGCGTGGGCGGTAACAATTCCGGCGATATTTCAGTGTTGGCAATCGACAGGAGTGTGTCACGAATTTCCCCATCAAACTGGTGTTCTGCCACGTATTCCACCAGAAAGCGCACCATCGTTTTAGGTACGGAGCAATTGACGTTATACATGCTCTGGTGGTCGGCATTGTAGGTGCACCACCCAAGCCACATTTCAGACATATCGCCAGTGCCTAGTACAAAACCCATATTCATTAGTAGCTCAGTGCGCCTGCGTGCCTGCACATTTTCAAATACCAGGTCCGACAAATCACCTTCCGGAATCTCAGCCAGAGCACGGGTAAAATCTTCCAGCGACATGCGTTTTGCCGGTGAGCTGTTATCCAGATCTATGTGATTAAAGGGACGGTAGCCATTGGCGGAAGACAGCTCATGAAATTCCAGCAAGGCTGCTTCCCTGATATCCATTTCAACAGCCTTAACCCCCAACAACCGCATCAGGTCCCGGGCATTGCCCAGCGTGTGATCAGTAGTACCGAAACCCGGCATCGTGATCGCCTGAATAGTGCTGCGCGGCAAGCCCAGAAGATCACAGGTTCTTGTTGCCACCAATAAAGCCAGCGTCGAGTCCAGACCACCCGATACACCAATAACCAGTGTGGGTGAGTTTCCAAGGCATTCGATACGCTTTGCCAGCGAAGCAGTCTGGATGCCAAATACCTCTGCACAACGTGACGCCAATAGTTCAGAGTTGCCAGGCACGAACGGCATAGCATCAACGCGATCGGCTAAATCATTCGTGGTATGTTGCAGTTCAAAGGCAATTTTGCGGAACGGCTGTTCGGGCAGATAGCGTCTATTGTCTATGTAGGATGTGGTTGTACGACGCTCGGTTTGTAATCGCTGAATATCCACATCAGTGGTAATTGAGTATGAGTCCCTGCGAGTTTCATTGTTGTCGCCCACTCTTGATGATTCTGTTAGCAGATGACCACCTTGTGCCACCATCGCATGGCCACCAAACACAAGATCTGCTGTGCTTTCTGTGGGACCACAGGAGGTATAGGCGTAAGCCGCAATGCAGCGACCCGACTGCCCTGTGACCAGATTGCGCCGATACTCGGCCTTACCTACAGTTTCCGGTGACGCAGACGGGTTGCACAGAATATTCGCACCAGCAACTGCGGCCAGACTCGATGGGGATACCGGCATCCATACGGCCTCACAAATTTCCACATACACAAGGACTTCATCACGACCACAAATATGGCTGTACAGAAGCTGGGTGCCGAACGGTACCTGTTTACCACAGAGCAGAATTGACTCAGGAAGGTCATCAGTCCCGGAGGCAAAGTAGCGACTTTCGTAGAACTCGTTGTAGTTGGGAATAAACTGTTTCGGGCAGACGCCTATAATTTCACCATTGTTGATGGCTGCAACGCAGTTATACAGAGCATTGTCCAGACGCAGTGGAACACCAACAAGAATAAGCTGTTGCTTGTGAGGAGCACTTTCAGCCAATTTTGCCAGCTGAGACTCACACTCATCCAAGAGAGCCTGTTGGTGAAACAGCCGGCCACAGGTATAGGACGATATTGCCAATTCAGGAAAAACAACAACATCTGAATCGGGTAATCCCTGCAACACAGACAGCATTTCTATGGTGTTGGCAGCAGGGTCAGCCACCGTCACACGCGGTACTGCACAGCTGATTCGAACAAATCCGAATTGATTATGCATTGTCTAAATCTACGTTTGAATCTCTGACGGGGCGCTACCCCAAAACATTTTCTGCAAACTCAGCTACTGCTGCAAACTATACGCCCGAAGCAGTAACTTGCACATTTTATCTGGTGATAATGGAGACAGGTAACCAGATTCACCTGAACTTATACACCAGTTTCGGGCTTTTTCTTTGGAAATTGTTGAAAAACCAACAACACTGTAAAAGATATAACGGCAAACAACAGGCAAAAGAACAACCCGTGACGCAATTGCGGCCAGGTCATGAGCTCGGTTTCCACGCCTGAGCCAACAGCTCCAGACAATGTAAGCAAAATCAGGGCAAAACCAAGACGCCCGGCAAGACTCTGCAAAGACAAATAAGTGGCACGGTAGGAGCTATTGAGATGAGGGGCAATTGCCGCAAGTAGAGGCGCTTCAGATAAAGCCATTGGGAAATTGCGCAATAACACCAGAAACAGTACCGCAGGATGTAATACCGCCGCCATACCGGCCACTATAAGCAACATAATGGCTAGACTCGACAACAGTAACTTCTGTACACCGATGCGCTTCAGTAATCTGATACTGATCGCAGCCCCCCATGCCCCACCAAGCATCGAAATCGCAACCATGACGCCTGAAACCAGCGAACTGGTATCTGATTCAGTAAACCAGTTTTTTTGTAGCAACTTAATGTACGGTTGATTGAATTCTGCAGGAACGTGTTGCAATGAATAAGCAACAACAAAAAAGGCAAATAACCAAAGTAACGAGGGGTTTGCAAGACTGACCAGACATTTGCGCAGTTGCTGCAAAAAGGGTGCAGCTTTCTCAAGCCTCGGTGGCTCGCAAAATTGCACGACGAAATACAATGTGGCGAAGGCGCCGATCAACGAAAGCACATAGGGAATCACGAGATTAAAAAGACCGGACACTCCCCCCGCAAATGCTGAAACGGCAAGCGCAAGCATACTGAAACGCGTAGCGTTCGCTTCTCTTTGCGCATACTCCGATTCCAGATCGAGTGCCTGCAGCGAATCATACAATAGTGAATTATCGCTACCGGATTTAAAAGAGAAAAACCCGGCTAGTGAAAACTGTGCGATTGCAAAAAGCCAAAAGCTGTTCGCAAATATAAAGATGAAATACGCAACGATGGCAAAAGTCGAAGCTATCAACAAGGTAATTCGCCTGCCAAAACTATCAGACAAATACCCCGAAGGTATTTCCAGTATAAACACAGAAAAATAATAGACAGCACTTAGTTTGAGAAACTGGGGCAGAGAAAGATATTGAAAAAAGAACAGGAAAAATACCGGCAGCCATGGCAGAAAACCACTGGCAGCCTGGTACCAGGGATACAGTGTGAGATTTCGTTGCAGCTGTTTTTGTAAAATTACTGCCTGGTCGGACTGATCTGTCATACGGCGAACGATAGCATGCTTGATCCCTATCAGAAATCTCTACCAGAAATCCCTATCAAAAACGGGCAAACAAACGAAGATATCGACCCTTTTTACTCAGAAGGGAGCTTTTGATTGCACCAGCACAGGCTTGTGAGTCAACGGGTGAACAAACTCCAGCTTTTCAGCATGCAACATCATGCGTGAAGCTACATGCCGTACTGAAATTTCGTGAGCGACAACTGAAGGAGCATACAGTGGATCTCCAATTATCGGCATACCCAAACCTTGTTGACTGGCCATATGCAGCCTGAGTTGGTGAGTCCTTCCTGTCACAGGCTGAAGTAACAAACGAGTGACAGGAATATCAAACAAGGTTGTTTCCTCCAGCGTCTGCCAATGGGTTTCGGCCTGTTTTCCATACTGTTCGCAAACCATCTGCCTGGGTCGATCGTCCAGATCCACACGCAACGGCAAGGATATGATGCCATCGGCAACACCAAATTTACGAGATACCCATCCATGCACTAGCGCGCTATACGACTTACTGACCAGACGTTCCATAAACAGTTTTTGTAATTGCTTGTGCGCAAAAGGGTTAAGAGCTATAACAAGTAACCCCGATGTATCCATGTCCAATCGGTGCACCAGCAAAGGCCCGGAAGCCGCAGGCCAATTATCACGAGCCCAATCAAGCAATGATGTTCTATCGGATTTCCCCGGCACACTAAGTAAGCCGTGTGGTTTGTTGACTATAGCCATGCTGCTGTCTTCGTAAACTATCTCCACGCCTGTCGCATTATGGAACTGTTCAGGGTGCATTACCGAAAACTCAACACTGCCAATACTTATGCCTGCTTCTTTAGAAGGATTTGCAACATCGAGAGAAGATATTGACGGTTTTTCCGGCGAAAGCATACGGGGCAGTAGCGTTGCACACTTGCTTCTGCAAGGTGGATAGAAGCTACCATGGTGACGTACATGACCTGCAGGACTGGAACCCCACCAAAATTCTGTACCGGCCAGCGGTTTGTAACCCTTTTGGAACGCAAAAGATAGTAGCTTGGGAGCTGCGCATTCACCGGTACCGGCGGCAGGAAGAGTGCCACCTGCCACTGCCGTGCTGCATAGCTCAATACGTTGACCATCAAACCTTAATAAGTTGAACAATGAGAAATAACGAATCTGCAGGCTTCTGGACAAACCTTGCCTTTGTAATCGCAATGTTTGCAATTCCTCGTTAATCTCGGACAGATTCGAGTTTATCTTGCCAAGCTCAACTTCATGTTGAGCCCGTAGTTGTTTTCGCTGCCTTTTGTCGTATTGGCTTTGCCTTGATAATTCAATCAGATGGTCTTCAGAGCACATCTTCAGCCGAATGGCCCGTCGTTGTAGTTTGCGTTTTCTGTGTTCTTTTTGCAGATCCGCAATTGCTCTGTCAAAATCCCTGGTAAGTTTCTTTTTCTGATCCAGTAAATTCTCATACTGCCCGGAGCACTTGACCGACTCTATGTTCTTATCGATCGTCTCCAGCTTTTGTTCTCCTTCGGAAAGCATGTCTTCCATATCGTTGACATTGAATGGCGGTGGTACAAATCCGTCAACACTCCAACTCCCGTTCAGCTTTCCTGAAAAGGCAGATAAGTAGCCTATGCGACTACCCCTGCGTACTACCAGGACGCCGAACATCTTCCCTTCTGCTCCAGTTGCACCGGACACGGTGGATGGCACCTGCGGATACAAACATTCAAGACGCAACTGCAGATGTTCGGCAGCAATTTTTGCTAATGGTTGGATACCATGGTTGGAATGAGAAGGGAAAAGCGTAACCGGCTCATCAAGAAGAGATTCCGTTTCCAGCTCAGTGAATGTTGATTGCATGTCAAATTCGTTGTTGTAACACGTTCTGTGAAAAAACAGGCCGACGCGACTACTAACCGAATACCGGCAACAAAGAAAGATTGAACATTTTCTTCCCTACATCCTGTCAATCCACTCACCCACCAACTCAGCACCCTGTTGATCAATAACATGAGATCCAATCGGTGGCATGCGTTTGTCATCCAGACGGCTTATTCTCGACCACAATACGCTTTGTTCTTTACTGCCCACAGTGATTATTCTTGCATCCTGAATATCAAGGTTGCCATTTTGCGGGACCTGATTGATCGCATTCATGTCTGAATCGGATGTTTCAAACCGGAGATCCAGACCCGTTGCAGCACCACCGCCCGGCTGATGGCAATGACTGCAATTGACATCCAGATAGGAACGTGCCCGTTGTTTCAGGGACGCAGAATTATCGTCAATCGAATATAACCTTTCCACACCTTCAACCCTACCATTGACCACGGCGTTAGCACTTTCGCTGGCGGACAGGTTAAGCCGCACAAGTCCAATATTGTCCAGCGATACAAGCTGGTTGTACATGCCGGACGGGTATTGGTGAGCAACATTTAGCTGTTTCGTTTCCGGGCCTAATAAATAGGTAGAGGCGCTGGTATGGCACACCAGGCACTGGGATTGCCCCGGGTATTCATAAATCTGCTCTTTTGTAGAACCGTCTGACAGCTGAATAGTCAGCGACTCGGTTTCAGTTTCGACGACCAATCGTGCATTAGTCTGAGCGTCATTCCAACGATATGTAAACCCTTTCCAACCTTGGGCCGAGTGGTATAACACACGTGTCTCCAAACGCCGCGTAGAATCAGGTGCAGACTCGATCATTTGCATTTCAAAATGTTTTATTGAAACTGACCCTTGAGGAAACTCCCAATCGCCTCCCGTCACAGAGATTTCCTGATCATCCGGCACAGCAAACCAGCGCTGCTTTATCGCGTTGTCTGACCAGAAAGTATGTGACGGACGATAAGGTACAAATCCGGACACCGGATTCAACGACTGTAAATCGAGAAACAAGCCGGTTTCAGACAAAAGCCGCGGTAATTCTGCCTCGGATGCCTGTTCTTCAAAACGATAAATACCTTGATACCGCGACACGACCAATACCTCACCATCCCGTGACTCACCAAAACTGGTCGGGTTTTCAACACTGGCAATAAACTCGCGTAAAACCACCTGATCACCATCCATAGTCAGTGCAGATATGCGCCCACTATTAAAATCCGCAAATAAATAACGACCGACTAACGAAGTCAGTTGGCTGCCCCTGTAGACATACCCCCCAATGACTGATAGACCTTCATCATGGCCGTACTCGAAAAGTGGAGATGTAAAAGCAGAGTCTGGCAATGTATTCAATGAAGGTTCGTTTTCCAGCGACCCTTCAAATACGCGCCACCCATAGTTAGCGCCTGAGCGAACCTTATTGATTTCCTCTCTCTGTTCCTGACCAACATCACCCAGCCAGATTTCTCCCGTGTCACGATCAAAAGAAAACCGGAAAGGGTTTCGAAAACCGATAGCAAAAAGTTCCTCGCGTACCCCGTCCTCACCAACAAAAGGATTATCAGCCGGTATCGAATAGGTTGCCGACGGGTTAGCGGGATGCACATCAATCCGCAGTAGGCTACCTAACAATTCGGCCCGATTCTGAGCCAGATTGAACGGGTCGCCACCATCACCACCATCACCCAAGGCGATGTATAAATAACCGTCCGGGCCAAATTCAATCATGCCACCATTGTGGCTATGAAAAGGCTGAGGAACAGTTAGAATGATCAGCTCGGAATCTGTATCAAGTTCATCACTCACCCCATCCCAAACCATTCTTGAAATCACGGTATCACCACTGCCACTTCTAGTGTAATTCAAGTAAACGTAACGATTATTCTGAAAGTCAGGATCAAAGGTCAGCCCAAGTAAACCTTGTTCACCGGAAAAAGCGACACGCTCACTAATATTTAGTATCACACGAAATTCGGCAACATCTGGCTGATCATCAAATACCTTGACCCGCCCAGGCTGTTCGGCAACCACCATACGGTTTTCGCCGGGCACGTCAGCAACCAACAATGCTTCCTGAAAACTGAGTTCAGGGTACATATTGACCATCGTGTAGCTGCCGACTGAAACCCCTTCCAAAGGCAGATTATGCGTCGCAAGTGATTCCCGGTTATCCAAGCCGGAGATGTTGCTTGCGCTAGCCGTAGCGGCGGAATCATTAAAAGCCTCTTGGGATTCGATTCCATTCGAACCTTGTATATCAATCAGGTCAGGTTCTAATTCAGCGAAAGATTCAGACTCAGCATCAGTTTCGGGTTCGACGACAGTTTCGGGTTCAACGACAGGCTGGGGCTCAGCGACAGGCCCGGGCTCAACTACTGGCTCTGGCTCAAC
>CALLOA010000001.1 GCA_938005265.1 uncultured Granulosicoccaceae bacterium | reverse complement strand
CATTGATCCGGGTAATACAATTTTGGTAACGATTGAAAACCATGACAGGGAGAAGCTTTGCCCCATGCGGATAAGTGAGCGATCGACATTATCCACGGCACCATAGGTTGCAACTACTGTAGGGGTAAATGTGCCGAAGGCAATTAACGCATATTTTGATGCCTCGTCGATACCAAACCAGATAACAAAGAGCGGCAATAAGGCAATCTTTGGTATCGGGAAAATGGCCGCCACAATGGGCACGAGACCTGCGCGCACATAAGAAAACAAACCAATCATCACGCCCACTGCAATGCCGAACGAAGCACCGATGGCAGCACCGATGGCAAGTCGGCTCAGTGACGGTATCAGGTGTTTCCAGAGCAGCCCCGACTTCCATAAGTCCAGAAACGTTTTGAACACATCGGAAGGAATGGGTAGCGTAAGGTTGCCAATCAAACCTGTTCGAGTTGCCCACTCCCAGGCACCAATCAATACGACAAAAACAATAGCACCCAACCAGCGTTTGGATTGCGGTGCAAACCCGCCACCACGGAATGCAACATTTTTACTTTGATTCAGGTGATGGTTATCAGACACTGAGGAGTTCCTGATCAGCTGCTATCGCTTCATCGCGCATCAGGGACCACAGATACTTTTGTTTTTCTTCAAGCTCGCCATCTGCCAACTCACGTTCAGACAACGGCATGGGAATATCGACAATCTCGCGAATTCTACCGGGCCTGCGGGACAATACCACTATGGAATGCCCCAAGCGTACGGCTTCACCCAGGTTGTGCGTCACATACACAGCAGTAAAACGCTCTCGCTCCCACAGACCCACCAAATCATCCATCAGCAACTCCCGCGTTTGGCTGTCCAGAGCTGAGAGTGGCTCATCCATCAGCATCACTGCAGGCTTTACCGCAAGCGCCCGCGAAATGGCAACGCGTTGTTTCATGCCACCGGACAGTTGTCTGGGCAGTGCTTTGCGAAAATCAGTGAGCCGAGTACGGGCTAGTACGTCAGAGATAATCTCTTGAGCACGTTTGCCGCTGATGCTGTGATCTTCGAGCACCAGGCTGATATTACCTTCAACGGTACGCCATGGCAGAAGGGCAAAATCCTGAAAAACATAAGTCAGCGGGTTAATGCTCTCGGCAGGTGGTTCGCCGACTTGTAACACTTGACCTTGGCTTGGTTGCTCAAGCCCCCCGAGCAATCTAAGCAAGGTGGATTTCCCGCAACCCGAAGGACCGATGATGCATACGATCTTGCCGTTTTGGATCTTGAGATCAATATCCCGTAAGACTGCCACATCATCGTAATAGTGGTTTACCCCTTCAAGCTGCAGTTCCATACTGCTGAGCTTACTGAACCGAGTACGAACTATCTACCAGCGTCTCGATGGTGATGCTGTCTTTCACCAAGTCTTCAGATTGAAACCAGCTTAACTGATCTTGTACAGAATCAATATTCAACGCGGCATTTTTACTGATGCGCATGGCACCGTTGCGTATACTGGGAGCAGCCTTTTCGTAAGGACGGTCTGTGTAAACATACTTGTGAACCAGCTTGACCATCTCTTCTGCAGCTTCTTCACCCGCTGTTTTGTCGACCAATGCGGCATTGAAATCGTCAGCACCTCTGGAGAATGCCCGTAAAAAAGCCTCAGATTTTTTCCGTTCATTGGCGGCGTTATCTGCTGATGTGAAAACCACAGTAACCTGATAGTCGGGTATATAATCAGCCACATCACCAATAATATGCACAGCGCCACCCTTGCTTAGCGGCTTGGCAATGTGCGGCACAATGCTCCATGAATCTATCTGACCAGACTTGATCGCACCGATCACCGCGCCGGTTTTTTGAAGTGGCTTGTAGCTCAGTGATGCCCCTTCTTTGCCGGCTATTTTAGCGCCCATGTAGTGAAACGATGATCCTGCCTGAGTAATCCCCCAGGATTTGCCATCCAGTTGTGCAGGAGAAGTAAGACCCGCTTTAAAAGCGGCGTCAGAAACGATAATTTTTTGGCCATCAATGCCCTCCTCTTCCATCAGCGCACCACCGATAACTTTTGCAGCGCCTTTTTCAGCCAAAGAAATTAACCCGCCTGATATTGCAGTCACGGCATAGTCAACATCTTTAGAGGCAACGGCCACAGCCATCGGCTGGGCGGCCTGGAAAAATTTAAACGTAACGTCCAGCCCTTCTTCTTTAAAGTAGCCTCGTTCAAATGCTACAAAACTTGCTGCATGACTGGTGAATCGCAATGCTCCGACATTGATGGCGCTGTCTTCTGCCAGCACGGGTTTTGCCATGAGCAGAGTAAGCAGGGTTGCACCGATAGTTTGTATTGTTTTTCTGTTATACAAGATAGTTTCCTCAAAGTGGTTATCGTGCTTTAAAGTAAGGTAACAGGTATTTTAAGCTGCACTAAGGTGCTAGCCATTTTTCCATTTGCAAAGGAGTAAACATTAGCAAAGGAGTAAAGTATCGCAGCACGGCGCTTCGACGCTTGATCCAGATCAATAGGGTTTTCGCTAATAGTAGCCAACCTAAAGCGTACTGCCTGATCGCAGGGACGTATTTTCTGATCGCAGGGGCGTATTGTCTGATCGCAGGGGCGTATTGCCTGATCGCACTTGATTGCTGAGATGAAGAAGAGTGGCAGTCAACCACGGGGAATTACAATCACTGTTTCGGCTTCTTTTGATTTACGCGAAAAAATCAATTTAACCTCACATTAGAATGAATCGGTAACTTCCCTCAATATGGCACATTAGTATGCCCTACACAACCTTATGCTCTAACGGGCAGTGACTGATAATCGATGGAAACCGATGCTTGGCACACTGAGCAAGACGCGCGTGATGGGCCGTGATGGACCAGCGCAACCATCCAATTTCCAATACCAGATCCACATATATATTTTAATTAACCCAGCCACAATATCGCCAGGTAAACCAAGTTGGTTGCTCCATGTCTTTTCACTAAACCAGGCTCGGAACAGCCCATAGCGACCACGCGAACCCTACTATGTAAACTAGGACAACGACGACTCGGGGGTGGGCTCAACCGGTCAAACTGGCCAGTCAGACAGCAGCGTGGGCAAACGATAGTCTTCTACTCAGGCACCGGGTTTTCGGCCAAACTGCAGATCATTTCTATATGTGATTCCATCCAACCCTTATCAAGGGTGGCTCCCAGTATAAGTTTTCGAAAATAAGGAACAGAGATCATCATCTCAACAAGCTGGCGGATAGGGGCACCCGAAACTATTTCATTTCTCGCTTGCGCAGCAATAAAGGTATTCTCGACAAAAGCAATACGCTCTCCCATGAGTTCATTGAGCAATATTTGCGCTTCCTCATCCATCGTTGCTGAAGCAATAATTTGCGGTGCGATTTTCGCCCAGGGCGTCTCATTCAAGGCAGTTACCAGATGAGTGAGATGCCAGTTCAGATCGGCGCGCAGTGGGCCATCGGCGGCAGGCTTTAATTTGGAGGGACCAGACGCATGTTTAAACGTATCAATAAGTAACCGTTTAGTCTCAGGCCAGTGGCGATAGAGCGTGCTTCGCGAAATTCCTGTTGCCTTGTTAACAGCAGAATGGGTCACTGCTGGCACGCCTTCGTCCTGCAAGATACCCAATGCTGCATCCAGTGCGGCACTCCTCGTTGCGGCAATTCTTGGGTCGTCGATCTTTTTCATACGGCGATTCTGCAGTCGGAACAAATAATGATACTTTTTGTACTATAGCAGTACATATTGTACTATAATTATTTTTCGCAACTTTGAAGCTCCCGTCGGGCTGTTAATTACCCACCATTTTAACGAGCTCAACCCATGGTAAAAATGCTTAAAGCGATTCGAAACATTGCAGACAAACCAGTGATGCACGCGTTTCACAGTCACAAGGGCCATGCTGCGGTGGGAAAGTGATGCATGAAGCAAGAAACCAAACTGTCATGCACTCACTGGCGGAATGAACATATCGGCGAAACAATCCTATCGGTGAAACATGACCCTCAGTAATTCGTTAAGGGTCATGGCGTATTACTCTTCTGACCATGCTTACCAACTTTGTATAAATTAAATCAATGCGCCCAATACAATATGCTGCGGTTGTTACTTTATGCGCACTATTCACTTTGTCATTATCAGGATGTATAGGCAGTCGTGCTGTGGAAGCGCCAGAGGTGTACCTTTCTCCGGCTGGGTGGCAAAGCAATGATCAGCTTCTGAATAACAAGAGCTTCGCAAATTATGCCAGTGCGGTAAGAGAAGAAGTAAAGCGTTATCGTCTTCCGTTTGACCCTGAGTCTGCTGAACAGGAGGTGGAATTAGTCTCGCCATTGGAATTACCCCTGGGCGCTTCCTGCAACGGGCAAAGTAGCGGTATCGCCATACTGGTTCATGGCTTGTCAGATACGGCTTTTTCGCTTCGCGACATTGGTAGCGTTCTCGCCGAATCTTGCTTTAATAGCCGACTTGTTTTGCTACCTGGGCACGGTACCAGAGCTGGCGACCTTCTAACGACACGGCATGACGATTGGCAGAAAACCTTAAACTATCTTATTGACCAAGCAGTAAACGAAACCGACACAGTCATGCTGATTGGTTTTTCACTGGGCGGCGTACTTACACTGGATGCAGCTCTGCAGAGACAGGACGATATCGACGGAGTTATCGGAATATCACCAGCCTACTACCTGTCTTCTGCCCGTCTGGCAAAGTGGGCCAACCTGGTTGCACCCATATCTCGTTGGGTTGATCGAGGCGTACAGGATGATCCACTGCGGTATGAAGCAATGCCCACAAGAGGTGTAGCAGAAACCTGGTCTGCCATGACAAATCTGCACAAAAACTTTGACCGGTATGGGCCAGTCAGAATTCCCTGGATGCTTGCTCAGAGCATGGATGATGCGGTGGTTGTACCTGAGCAGAATGAACAACTTTGGAAACAGCAGGCGACAAACCCAAACAGTCAACTGATCCGATTTGTCAGCACACAACAATATCCGGCTGAACAGAGAGTTTTGACTTTGCCAGGCAGTAGTGAGGCTGACCGGGTGATAGCACTGACGCATCTGGCTATTCATCAATCACCCGCTAATCCGCACTATGGGGAAAACGGTACCTACCGAAACTGTGGTGGCAATATGCCGCGCGAGCCGGAAAAGATAAAACAGTGCGAGGAATCAGAAGAGGTATGGTACGGGCTATGGAGCACTGAACAGAAAACCGACCAGGCAATGGCTTTTTCAACCTTTAATCCGTCTTTCGATCAACTGGCAAATGAAATAAAAAGTTTTGTTAGCAGATTAAGTCGAGAACAATGACAACTAGATAGCCTCGGGCAATCGATAGCCACGACGATAACACTCCTTTATTGCCTCTAACGCTTGTCCAGTACTTACCTCATTTCCAAACCTGTCAGCGTGCACTATGGGTAGATCGAATAATGGTTTTCCATGCACCATCCAATGCGCAAGAAACTCCGCTGATCCACCACCGGTACCAATACCGACATTAAAACCCGATGCCATCCATAAGTCAGGATGCTTGCCATCAATGGGCCCAAGCATAGGCAGGCCGTCAGGTGTCCAACACATGGGGCCATTATTGATAGTTTTGATTCCGGCTTCGGCAAATGCGGGAACGCGTGTCATCAACTTTTCCAGATGCGGCATGAGACGATCGGTTTCGGGCGGGAATAGCTCTTCTTTGAAATCTTTGGGTATGCCATCCAGTGACCAGAAAACAGGTTCAGTCTCATATATCCCCACCAAAAAACCATCTCGTTCCTGGCGCATGCTGCATGAGACATGAGAGTCACGATACGCTGGCACTTCGTAATCTAGCGCCGCAATTTCAGGGACAGTTTCGGTAATAAGTTCATGATGCTGTGTGGCGTATAGGGGAACATTCAAACCCAAGGGTTGTAGTAGCTCACGGGTCCAGAAGGATGCGGCCATTACGATATGTTGCGCGCTTACCTGCCCATTTTCTGTTTGCACTAACCATCTATCACCAACTCTGCTAATTGAATGAACCGGGCACTGTACTTCTATCGCCGCACCCAGTTGTTTTGCGGCTTTTGCCAAGGCGTGGGTTGTGGAGCTTGGATCGACGTGACCATCAGTCGGCGTCTGCGCTGCACCATACAATCCATCAGTATTGATACAGGGATGCAACGCGCTAATGACATCGTTACCAACCACATGATAGGGAATGCCCAGCGTTTTATAACCAGCCTCAAATTCATGAAACAACTCCCGTTCACGCTTTGTTGTAGCAACACGTAAGGAGCCGGTTTGGTGAAAACCGATGGATTGCCCACTGTCTTTTTCAGCCTGTTGATAGGTGCGGATAGAGCCTGCAAACAGGCGAGTCATTTCCGCATAAGGGCCAAAGTAAGTGGTATTACCTGCAGCATGCCATGTGGAACCTGATGTCAGGTTGCGGCGCTCAAGTAATAGCGTATCGGTCCATCCGAGCTTGGCCAGCCAATACAATACCGAGCACCCAACGATACCACCACCAACAACCGCAACCTGCACATCCGTTTTCATCGGCCCACCAGTTTTTATTCGCTACCCTGTTTATCTTAACAGGCGTTAGTTCAGGCATCGATTATCGTGTCTTTAGACTGACACATGCATCACCCACCTTCTACCAACGTTGCCAGGGCCCTGGCAACCCCATCATTCAATTGATGTGCAGGCTTTTGGTATATACCTGACCATGGCAGCAATATTGACGGTGCAGCATCTATAATAATCACCATGCCAAATACTGAAGATAACACAGCCGGGAAACCGGCATCGGCTCAGCCGCTGCGTTTCTTTGACAGCCGTGAGAAGTACCTGCTGTTTGTAACAACCACCAATGAAAAGTGGGCGATTGCACAACGCATTAACGAAGAACTCGAGCGCCTGAATCCAGAACCGCCGGCACTGCGGTTGTTTGATGCAGGCATGGGAGACGCGAAAGTGCTGACGCATGTGCTGCGGGCAATGCACGACCGGTTTCCCGAGATTCCGTTTCTGGTGGCGGCAAAGGAAATCAGCATGGAAGATGTGCGCCTCGGGCTTGAGAAGATGGCAGACCGCTTTGCCGAGCATCCCCAGATGGTGCTGGTGATTACGAATATGCGCTACCTCGAGGCTCCGCAACTGTACCCGGCACGTGAAGCTGACCAGCCACAACTGAAGCGCTGGGATATCGCGCTGAAAGGCAAAACCTCCAAGCACTTTGATATGCAACTGCGCGATCTGACCGACGTTGTTCGCGAGGGTTGGCAGACCCGTGCCAGCGAGAAAACCGGCAATCCGCTGTATGTGCATCCATCGATGATTGTGCTGTATCGAGAGGATCAGAAGTTCGCGCTCGATGCAGTAATCCCTGATCAAGGTCCAATGCGTGATGGCTACGACATGGTGATTTGCGCTCAACCCTATCGTTCGCGACAACCTGCAGAGACCAAGGCGCGCACAGTGCTGGCACCGCTGGCCAAATCACTGAACAAAGCGGGCCGCATGGTGGTCGTGCAATCGACCGGCTATGACCCGGGAATGGAGATTGTTCGCAAGATCTGGCCTGAGGAAGATCCGTTTCCAACCCCGCGACACGACATCATTGAAGCATTAAAAAAAGAACTCGGCACCGATACAGGCCTGAATTGCTGCGACTATTCAGACGAAGGCTCACTGTTTAAATACCAGCTGCATTCCTTGCCGGAAGAGCTGTCGCATATCGGCACGTCTTCGTTGCTGGCAGCGTGGAATGCCGCCGTCTACGTTGCACAGATGTCTGAAAAGAACATTGACGAAGCTATGGCCGACAATCAGTATCTCGATGCCACGCGCGAGATTCTCAAGCGCCATGGCGGCCTGTGGTTTCTGAACGAGTCATTTGTGGTGCAGCACGAGTAAGGCTATGAACAAAACTGAGATGGCCGGCCCCACAAGCTATTTAGCTTAAATCCATGGCATAGCCTCTCAGCACATCCATCGGGATAACCTCCAGCGCACGCAGATGAGTCGATTTCAAGTACACACGGGGCGCCTTGCCGGCCTCGTGCGCTTCCAGCCATCGACTTGCACATAAACACCAACGGTCACCGTCTGACAGTCCGGGGAAATTAAACGCGGGCATTGGGGTTTTCAAATCGTTGCCTCGGGAAGCTGAAAAATTCAAAAAATCATCGGTCAGGCGCACACAGACTGTATGGGACCCATGATCGCCTTCACCGGTGTTACAGCACCCGTCCCGGTAAAACCCGGTCAGGGGATCTGCGCTACAGGATTCGAGCTGTTCCTCAAAAACGTTGAGTGATTCACTCTGTCCGGGCTGTTTTCTCATTATGGTTTGAAATTTGTTAGAACAGGGTCAGGGAATTTGTTAGAACAGGGTCAGACCGCGGAAAACCCTTGAAAATCATAACAATTTTTAGTCTGGAAGCTTGGATAAAGCGCTTACGATGAATTTTTAACGTAAAAAACACGATATAACAGAATCCCTTGTTCCTTCAATAGGGCAGCGTTACATCAGATACCAATCCTGATTATGCGTGAAACGACCAGCAGCCCTTGGCATTAGACACCCTCCCCCAGGTTAAATGCCTGTTCTACGATTCCGGATCTTAAAGTGTGTTTCCAGGCTCCAAAACACAAGCTAAGACCTTGTAGACCAACTGAACCCGTGTACGGACGGGTCCAGTTGGCATACAGGCACCACAAGTATCGGCGTATGGTGATGTCAAGACTACGCAAGCATCTTTACAACTTCATCGGTCGTCCACACTGCGTTCGCAATAAAACGGAAGTTAGTGAGAGCGGCCAGATAGCCATCACCTTCCGGCAATTTTGCAGCCGCTGTAGCATCTTTTACAACCGCAACCTCAAAACCACTTTCAATAAGCTCACGCAGATGGCTCTCGGTACACAGATTGGCGGACATACCAGACAGAATAACCTGATCTACTCCGCTCTTTCGTAATTGAAGAGAAAGGTCATTGCTATCGTTGCCGTAAACTTTGTGGGGTGAAGTAACAATAGTCTTACCATCTTCAATGTACTTTTTGTACTGCGGCATAAAGTCCGCACCTGACCCTTCAAATCCTTCCAGATCCAATGGACCTGTGCGATCGAACATGCCAATCTTGTGCATCAGTTTTTCAAGCGCACCTTCAAATTTCCAACCGTGATCAGTCGGGTAGTAATAATGCGGAGAAACGGCAACAGTAATATCGGCGGCTTTTGCCGCTTTGAAGAGCGACTCTATGTTTTCTACAGTGTTCTGCTCGGTAACACTTTCACCGACGACACCCCATGTCACTCCATCTGGATGTAAAAAATCTATCTGCGGGTCAGTCACCACCAATGCAGCTCGCGACAGGTCAAGCTTCATGCTTGATGGTGGCAGCGCGGGTTCCGCCGGGTTTGCGTAAGGGTCTGATGTTTGCGCCATGGAACCGCCGGCAACAGATGCAGCAACACCTGCAGCACCAGCCGCAATAGCACCCTTCACCACATTACGCCTGGATGCGCTGTGCGTCTGATCTTTTTCTGAATGGTCAGGGTTGTGATTATGGTTATTACACATATTGATTGCTCCAATATATTTGGCTAAAGGAGCAACAATCTTAGAACAGCCAGTGTATCATTCCGTATCAATATGGCCATATATCGACCCAATATGTATCATTTTGTCCAAAAACGGACCAACATAGCCTAATGAATTTTGAGCATATTTTCGATCAACTTGAGATCTCGACTGATCCGTTTGCGTTGTGCGAGTTACATGGAAAATGCGATCTCAATGTTGGACAGGATTCGAATGTGTCGCTGCACTACATTCTCAATGGTGAAGGTGAACTTGCAATTCAGGGCAACGCGGTAATAAAGCTTAAGCCCGGGAGTCTGGTGTTGATTCCAGCCCTTAAAAGCCATGCACTGCGCAGCTACGGTGAGGCGAATAATGCTCATCTGCAATGCGTCGCGCCAGAACTCAAGTTACAACACTTTTTAAAAGTAGATCAGAATAATAATGGTATCGGGCAAGTGATCGCATTGTGCGCCCATTTACAGGTTGGATTGCGGGGAGCGGTGGATGTCATTGAATTAATTCGTGAGCCGATTGTTGAGCACATTGAACCTGACAGCCCATTGCACCCCACGATCAGCCAGATAATCGATGAGCTCAGTCAGCCCGATATTGGTAGCCGCGCAATGATTCGGACACTTCTAACAGAGTGTGTAATAGAAATGTTGAGGCGACGCTTAACAGACGGAGATTCAGAATTACGCTGGATGGCAGCATTGCGCGACCCGACTGTTTGGGTTGCCTTGCGCGCAATGCTTGATTCACCTGGTGATCCTCACACGGTAGAATCTCTCTCAGAATTGGCAGGTATGAGTCGCTCTACCTTTGCGGCACGTTTCAATGCTGCGTACGGAAGTGGCCCCATCGTTCTGCTGCGAGAACTAAGATTGCGAAGGGCTGCCGCTCTACTCAAAGACTCGGAACTCCCTGTGAAACGCATCGCACAGATGGTTGGGTTTAACAGCCGAACAGCATTCAGCCGTGTGTTTGAGCAATATGTTGGAAACAGCCCATCAGACTACCGCCAGCGCGTGCGTGATTAACAAACAAACGGTCAAAAAAGGGCAATAATGATGATGTCCTAGTCGCCTCTGGCTCCACCAGTGGCTACGGAGCTCATTGAACTATTCTTTATCAGAGACGCAGCCAGCTCATCAGCTACCTCGAGAGCACCTTCGATAAAACCACCGAATTGCGAACCCATTTCAGTTGAGCCAAAGTGCAAGCGTCCCCGCCATAAATTCTTTAACGCATCGGGCCGCCCGTAAACAGGGTGACGATTCAAAGGGACTTGATCAAAACTCGTTGCGGTATGCGGATCAAAAGCCCAGTCTTGCAACAGAACGGATTCAGGACGGGCCCCCTGTTCACCAAACAACAAGCCCAATTGTTTGGTAATCCCATCTTTCAAGGCTTCCGGATGTTCACTACGGAAACTGGCCGGGACACCGACAAAGCCGAAAAGTGCGTAAGGGCCACCTTCAGACGGTGATGCATCATGGATTTCTGCCAATGGCCCACTGCGACTCATTGCATCACCTGACAAGCCGGATTCTTTCCAAAACGCAGTCTTATAGATGGCTACAGCTTTTGCGTGCCCGGCCATCCAGGTCGGTATTTTTTCTGCGGCAGTCATAGCCTGTGCGGGCAAGCCAGGAGCATAGGTTAATTGCGATGCAATGCGCGGAGGGATGGCGAGCACCACCTCACTGGCAGAAAAATTGGCGCTGGTTTCCGTACTGACTTCTATTGGAAATTCTGCATTTTCATCCCTGTTGGTAATTTTGCTGACGAGTGCGTTCAGGTGAAGCCGTTCTGAGGGAAGTTGTGTGACTAACTTTTCAATCAGTTTTCCAAGACCACCCTTTAATCGCCTAGACCCTTGCATGGATGCAAAACCCTGCCCTCGATGAACCCGGCCGTTTTCATCCTGATATATCAGCTCGCCCTCATATGCCTGATCAAAACGGCCCAGTTCAAGTTTTTTCAACAGAGCCTCTATGCGCGGCTGACCAGGCCAAAACCACGATGGACCCAGATCGTACCCCTGACCGTCAATCACTTCAGTCAGAATTCGCCCACCCCAGCGATCACGCGCTTCAATGAGTTGCCAATCGAGTCCGGCCGCTTGTAACTGATGGGCCAGGCTAAGACCGGATAATCCACCACCTACGATAAGAAATCGGGTTTTCACTAGAATGATTCCGTTTGTGGACGCAAGTCAAGCTCGTGCGTCCAAACCGAACGCGGTTGTTGCGACAAACGTAAATACTCAGCTGCTATATCTTCAGTTTTCATCATGGTGTCGGGATTGACCTTGTGCAATTCGCGACTGGCTGCCGTGTCGATCAGTCCATCAAGCAAGGTATGCACGACATGGATACCATCGGATTGAAACTCGCGCGCCAATGATTGAGCTAAACCACGAAGCGCAAATTTGGCAGAAGAAAAAGCAGCAAAGTTTCGACCACCACGGATGGAGGCTGTGGCACCTGAAAAAATCAACGTACCGCCACCCGCATCTGTCATCGGCCTGATAACGGACTGTGCGATATTAATTGCAGACAAAACCATACTGTCCCAACAGGCTTCAAACTCGTCACTGCGGGTTTCCAGAAACGGCTTAATCACAAGTGTTGCCGGATTATGAATTACCAGTCGCGGTGCACCGTACTGATTAATAACACTTTGTACAACCGAGCGCACAGCTTCCGGATCGGCCAGATCGCAAGACAAGCATCTCTGATTATCCGAGTCTTCAGTATTCTCAGCCACGGAACGGCGCAAGCCAATCGATGTATAACCGCTGTCGGCAGCTGCTTGCATCAAACTCTGGCCCAGGCCGGGCCCCGCCCCTGCAATCAGCGCAAATGGTCGTTGATTTTTCACGATCTTGTAGCTCCCGACTTTATTTGTGTCTTATACAGCAGGTGGCTCAACGAAGCGCAGATGTCGGGTCTTCATCCAGACCTTCGCGCCATCTGCACCCGCCTTGGCAACCAGCTTGTCGCCACGGGGTACACGCAGCCAACTTTCCTTGCGCAGAGCTTCACCCTGATCAGACGTAAACCCACCTTCTATGACGAGAAATTCTGCCCCATCCGGAGCCTTAACTTCTACTTCGGCACCCGCGGACCAGGTCTCAAGCTGAACGGTTTCACGATCATCCTCAAACAGAGGCATAACTGAAACACCCTCGCGCTCTGCTGCTGAAACAGAGCCCATTTTGTTCATATCTATCATTACCGGTGTGCGATCGTCGGCTGCAAACTGCCAGAGTTTAACGAAGATCGTACAACCTTTGTCAGACCCCGGTGTATGCGAAGTCGTCGGCGGATTTCGTATGTAAGAACCGGCTGGAAAATCACCATGTTCATCCTGAAAAATACCCTCCAGCACGATAAATTCTTCTCCACCGGAGTGAGTGTGTTCAGAGAAATGACTCTCCGGTGCGTATCGAACGATAGTTGTAGCACGAGCCACTTCATCACCGATGCGATCAAGCATTCGACGCTCAACTCCCTTCATCGGTGATGCAACCCAATCCAGTTCATCGCTATGGACAAGCACCCGTTGATCAAAATCATCATTGTGATTCATCAGCTAATCTCCAAAAAAGTTGGCCGGTAACCTATTGGTTAGCGGTCGTAATATTCAAATCCCTGTATTTCAAGCGGCGATGCTCGGACGCGCTGAGACCTTTTCTTTCCAGGCTTGCAAGTTATTCAAGCCATCAGGAATCTCGACCTTGGCAAAATCTGCAAACGCAAGCCCTGCATAGGCAGTAATGTCAGCCATGCTGAATGCCTCACCAGCAAGGTATTCAGAATCGGCAAGCACAGCATCAAGATACCGCATCGTATCTTGAGCTGTATCCTTTTTCTTCATTCCCCACTCCGCGTTCTGGTAGGTTTCAAGATCAGGCCCGAGCCCGGCTGTGGCATGGTGGAAGTAAGCTCCCACAGCGTCAACCAAGCCAGCTTCGGCGCGTAAATTCATCATTTGGGTTTTTGCACGTTGTGTAGGCGTTTCACCAATAAGCGAAGTGCCTTCATATGCCCCATCAATGTACTCGGTTATTGCGGTGCACTGCGAAATGTTTGTACCACAGGGCAACTCAGCATAAGGAACAGTTGAATCCGGATTGCGAGCACGGAAGGCATCAGTACGGTGTTCACCCCCCATTACGTCCACAGCAACAAACTCGACCTGGTCGGTCGCGTTTTTCTCGGCCAGCGCAATACGAACGCGTGCCGGATTCGGGAAGCCTTCAGTGTCATAAATTTTCATAAATTGATTCTCGGTTAACTAGATTGTCGATGACGAGATTCTACCTACCAGTAGGTCAATGTCAAGCAGAACATGTATTCAGTTTCGGAAAATTTCTACCGATTCTTGAATAAAAAGACCTATTAGTTGCAAAATATGTGAACTAGTTCGAAAAAAAGCTACTGCCCCGCCTTTTAACCTATTGATAGGTATACTGAGGCATGTTGGCAGCCGATAGAAGTAATCTACGATTCTTGTTTGAACCGGTATGGACAGACGAACAGAGCTACTAAATTGCGCGGAGAATGTCGCCAGGCGGCACGGCTACGATGGCTTCAGTTATGCTGATCTGGCCAAAGAAGTCGGTATCAGCAAAGCCAGTATTCACTACCACTTCCCGTCCAAAGCAGAATTGGCGGTGGCTCTGATTGAGCGCTATGCCAGTACACATACGGAAGCGCTCGCTCTCATAGATGAAACCTCTGACATCGCATCTGATCGGCTTGCCGCTTATGTGCAGGGATACCGACGAGCCTTGAGTGGTGGTGCAAAATTATGTTTATGTGTTGCGTTTTCTATCAGCCGGGACTCCCTTTCCGATGAGGCGCTGAGCGAGCTGGATCTTTTTCATACGAACAGTATCGAATGGTTGAAAAAGACTTTCGAACTGGCAAACAAAGATGGCAGTGTGACTCATTCAGCCAACCCGACACTGGAAGCAACTGCTCTGCTGGCTACTGTAGAGGGTGCCCAACTAGTAGCCCGTGCGGCAAACAAAGTGGCCGATTTTGATAAAGCCACGAAGCTATTTCTCTCCCGACTAGCCTAGTCTTGTAAGCGGCGAGCGTCTGCTTGGCGCTCTTCTTTAACTCATCAGTTATTTGAGCGCGTAATTCCATCCGGGAATTGCGGCGTCTGAAGCTTTCGTCCTGTCCAAATACCTGGCCGGAAGATTTGGTTCCGGCAATGCATGTGCATGCAGCTCGCAAACAAGTCGCAAACAGAAAAAATAGTACGAAGGTCAAACGACAAACCAGGACAGCAATCAAAATCACTGCGGCAAGGAAGGCTTGTTGGTACAGTAGGCGGATATATCGACTACCCGAGAAGTGAATATTGATCTGGATTTTCAGAATATTTATGTGGCTATTGCTAATGGTTATCCTCGTTGCGGCCGCAATCACCGCATTTGTTTTAATGGCACCGACATTTGGCGCAAAACCCGACAGTGATTCGCTTAAACGCATGAACGCTTCTGCAAATTACCGGGACGGCAAATTTGTAAATATCGAGGAAACGCAGGTAGATACGCGCAGCGCAGGCGAGTCAATGGAAATAGCTTCGTACTTGTTTCCCGCCAAAGACAAAAACCCTGATTCACCGCTGCCTTCCGTCAGATTCGACAAAGACGGTTTCAAAAATGGTGACTTTGTCTGGTTCGGTCATTCAACCCTGTTGTTTCGATCTAACGATATCAATATTCTGATAGATCCCGTATTCAATCGTGCTTCACCCGTTCCAATAGGTGGTAAACCCTTTGATATGAAAGTGGCACCGAAAAGCGAAGTACTACCACCGATTGACGTAGTGTTGATTTCACACGATCACTACGACCATCTGGACCACCGGGCTATCAGCGATATTGCAAACACTGCCAAATTGTTTCTGGTACCGCTGGGTAATAGAGCTCATCTGTTGCGCTGGGGCGTACCTGCAGAAAATATTAACGAGCTGGACTGGTACGAATCCTACAAAGTGGGCGACAACTTGTTTACGCTGACACCCTCCCGTCATTTTAGTGGTCGAGGCCCGACCAACAGGTTTTCCACATTGTGGGGTTCATGGGTGGTTAAATCATCTGAGCTGTCGGTGTTTCTCAGTGGTGATTCAGGGTATTCAGGCGAATTCAAACGTATCGGTGAGCGTTTCGGCCCGTTTGATATAGCATTCATTGAAAATGGTGCCTACGACAGACAATGGGCGCAAATCCATATGATGCCAGAACAATCAGTGCAGGCGGCGATCGATCTGAACACACGATTGTTTTTTCCGGTTCATTGGGGCAAATTTGATCTGGCCAAACACCGATGGACAGATCCGATTGAACGTGCTGTTAAAGAAGCCAAATCACGAGACCTACCTCTTGTTGCACCTCTTGTGGGTCAGATTTTTCGGCTCGACGCGCCCCCGTTTTCAGCATGGTGGGATGTACAACAATAGTTGAACTCAAAGGTATTACAGGTAAAGTGCATGTAATTAGTGGTTCGCCGATAGCCACCTATTTTTCACAGGATCTGCCATGACAACAGACTTGGCCAATCAAGGCCCACCCCCTATAAGAACCGACCTGGCTGACGCCATTGATCTGGCTCGCCAGAGATTGGTGAAACCCGGCACCTGGTGGACCGGCGAGCAACGTCGCGCAATCGCGGAAGAAGCACGCCACGCCAGAAAGTGCCCGCTGTGCCAGCAACGCAAGAATGCGTTTTCGCCCTATTCTGTGCAGGGCTCACATGATGCGCTGGGTGATTTTTCTCCTGATGTCATTGACGCTATACACCGTCTAAGTACCGATTCCGGGCGCTTGAGTGAAAAATGGGTCAGGGACACAACCCGTGGAGATTTATCCGAGGAGGCCTATGTTGAAATTGTCGGTATTGTTGCAATCATCACCGCACTCGATACATTTAACTACGTGATCGGTAGCACCACAGCCACGGCTTTTTCAGACATTTCCAGCCAGCTGCCAAAACCACAACCGGGTGAACCCACACGCCACAGACCAAACGGTGCAAAACGAAATCTTGCCTGGGTACACACCCTCGCACCGGAGGATGTAGAGCCAACAGACCCCAACCCCTACCCTGTACACGGCATGGCAAATATACACAGAGGGTTAAGCCTTGTGCCACAAGAAGTTTTTAACTTCTTTGACCTCGACGTTGAACTTTATATTCAGGACTCTCAACTACGAGACTACGGCAATAGTCCGCGTGCCATAAACCGCGCCCAGATCGAATTGATCGCTGGTCGCGCTTCGGCAATAAACAATTGCCACTACTGAACCACCAGTCATGCATCGTTACTCCGTGAGAGTGGCAAAGTAACTGGCAATGAATACGATCTCAGAGCGATTATCGGTGATATCACTGGCTCAAGTGGCATAGAGCACGGTGAATTGTTGTGCCAGTTTGTAGATGCTGCCCTGAAAGGTACAGCTGACGAACTGGCGGCAATCAGGAAGGATGTCAGGTCAATATTCGAAGATGCCGCATTCGTTGATATTTGTTCAACCATCGCATCCTTTAATTCGGTGGTAAAAATCGCTGATGGATGCGGAATACCCCTGGAAGATGTGAAGGAAAACAACACCAAGGATATTCGAGAGTCTCTCGGTATTGATGATTTTAAAACCTGATCATTGCCGCTTGTCGTTCGAAGTGATAAACGCGGTGGGGTTTTTGCTATATCGCCGGCCGCCTTCGATAACTTGCGAAGGCGGCCTTGCAGGAATCAATCGACAATTTAAAAGAAAGACGGCTGCCGCTCATCATTGCCTGGCACTGTAAAATTCTCACAGCGGCCACGGGTACAGTACAGTGACTCTTGCCAATCACCCCAGGAATCGATAAAGGTATCCGATTCACTCGCATTGCTGATCGTTACTGAAATCGTTTCGGGGTTGTTTGTCCCGGCATTCAGCGTGACCGAACTGCCATCAACCGGGGCTATTAAACGCATTTGCCCATTGGTAAATTTCCACAAGTACCGCTCAGCCCCCTGATTCGCCACACTCTGGGCAACCCACGAGAATGGCATATCAGTCTGAACCTGAATAGCTACAGGGTTCTCTTCACCCAACTGCATCGTGAAACCACCTCGCAGCAAACCCCGGTCAAAACGCCGCAGCAGACTTGTATTGGCATCAGTTACTCGCAGCGTACCGTTGGGAAAGGTAAAGAAATAATCCAGGTTTTCAGTGTCAAACGTTACGCCGTTTCCACAACAGCTGGTGCGGTGATTACCAGACACCTCCATGCGTGAACCTGGAGCAAATCCAGCAAGCTCAACACTAAAACCCACGAAATTCATGTTGTGGCCACCCGGTGAAAAAGTATCCCTGAAACTTCCATTTACAACATCTTCAGCGCGAGGATGGAATGCAAACCATCTGCAGTCTCCGAAGTCCGCCTCTACCGTATTAATATTGGACGGTGTTGCGATCAGAAGTTGTCTGTAACTACCGGTTCCAAAGCAATCGGAAACCAATTCTCCCCGACTGTTACCCGTACTCAACGAATTGCGAAAATACGGAAAAAGTACCAGGCGATCATCATAGGCTTGCCCGGAATAAATTTCCAATGCCTGCTTTACGATAGCTCTGTAGTTTTCGCTATTAATCACGGCCTGCGGAACCGGCCCTGAACCAGCTTCGATAACAACATTATCCCATCGCTCACCGGTTGTGTGGTTGATTACGATATACGTTCCGGCTGTTAGAACACACGGCGCGCTCCCTTCACAGAAGGTTTCAAAGTCACTGGAACTCTGAACCTGAAACCATCCGGGCGCAGTAAACGTGATAATGCCGCCTGCTACAGAAAAATCACCGAAGTCGATTTCGCCCCCACCACCACTACCTCTGATGGTCTCGATTTCTCTATTTCCAGTTGTATGATTGATGACTATATAGGTTCCGGGGGGGACACGGCATTGAGTGCCACCTTCACAAAGTGTCTCGAAAGTGGTTGCGTTCTGTACTTGATACCAACCGGGCTCAGAAAAAGTAATCACACCGTTTTCCCCACCCCCACCACCAGAATCGGGTGCAGGTACACGAATGCCAGCAAAGCGCTCACCTCGCGTCAGATTGATGACAACATAAACACCGTCATCAACGGTGCAAGGTTCACTACCTTCACAAACTGAAACATAGTCTGATTCACGCTGGACCTGATACCAGTCGTTACTGCCGGGTATGATTGTGTTGCCGCTGACCTCGAATTCGGGTGGTGAAGTTGCATAGGCTGGCGCAATAGCAAAAACTGAAATTACAGCGGCCAGTGCGGCAATAATTCCACAGGACATCCATCTTGGAATATGTTGGTAATTGCGTGTGGTCATGAGCAGATATTCTTGTCTGTTGCTGTTCTGTCTGATCTTAGGCCTCAATTATATGGTATTTATTTCCCAAATATAGTTACCCATCCGTAAAATTGTGGATTGTGCTTGACTACTGGCCGGAATCAGGTAGCAGATCACCTTGAAACGCAGGAAAAGAGACCTGCGAGACGCTAACCCGGCGCGGACAAACGGAACAGTTTTCCGTAGCGCCCGGATATTCCCGGAAGAATGTTTACTACTTCTGCAGTTGCACAACAAAAAGCTGTGAGCAAAGTTTTATGCCATCACGCTTTGATTTGGAGGCTGCAAAACACAAAGGCACAAACAGGAGTCAGAGAGCCCCTTTGTCTTGTACTTTGCCGGTTCATGCGGTCCTGTACACAGATAACTAATTTGATGTAAGTTAACTGAACAATAAAGGAGATTGCTCAGATGAAAACAATCAAGGGCCCAGCATTATTCCTGGCTCAGTTTGGTGGTGATGAAGCGCCATTTAACTCCTGGGACTCAATA